>NZ_JACGVN010000009.1:0-182122 GCF_014077245.1 Colwellia sp. BRX8-9 | reverse complement strand
GTCTAGCGACAATAGCACTGTGGCACCACCTGATCCCATTCCGAACTCAGAAGTGAAACGCAGTAGCGCCGATGGTAGTGTGGGAGTTCCCATGTGAGAGTAGGACATTGCTAGGCTCCTAATTAAGTTTAATAATAACCACTTGAATGGTATTGTTAAGCGGCTGTTTAAGATAATACAACTAACAAGTTGAATTATCGGCCCCGTGGAGGGGTTCCCGAGTGGCCAAAGGGACCAGATTGTAAATCTGATGGCTCAGCCTTCGGTGGTTCGAATCCACCTCCCTCCACCACTTTATTCAAACATAAATCCTTACTATTTAATAATATTAGCGCTTAGCTAATTTTTATCATATCTGAATACTTATCACTTAACTTTTTAAACCTAATATAAAACTCACTAGTAGAATCGATCAAGGTTAATGCTTTAATTAATATCTCAGCCTGTGCTAGATCGCCAACCCTCTCATTATCTTTTTCAAACGAAACAAGTAACACTTGCAATAAATTCAACTTAATCCCAGTGTGATTAGGAAAATGAACCAGTGCATCATTGAGTTTATCAATCGCCAGACTGTATTTATGCTTCTTATATAGACTAACACCTAACTCTAATGCGCTTTGTGCCGCAATCCTTTCATGGTCAGAATAAGGCTTATCTGCAATAGTGTTTAATTGTGTCAGTATTGGGGAATTATCTTGATTTACATGAGCTAGCTCAGTTAGTAGGTTATCAGCATAAGACTTCTTTCCCATAGCCATGAGTGATTTGGCTATTGCAATTGTACCTACTGATGATATTTGATGTTTACAGTTTATTAGTAACAACTCAGCTTCTTTTAGTGCTTCTTTAGCAAGCCTTGGATCTTTAATTTTATCATACAACCTTGCTGCTAATAATTTACTATGAATCTTAATCTCTATGGTATTAAAGTCCCTGACCATATCAGTAAGTAATTTAAAAGCTTTGTTACTTAGTCTGCGTGATTTTTGAGGTTCTAGATCTGTCATGGACTCAAGTAGCGCTTCGACAAAATGTAAGGTGTTATCAGGTTTTCTATGAACAGAGTGAAAGGCAAGCGCTGCAGTTTTAGCAAAAGCTTGTGTTGCTTTATCGAAGTTCTGATTTGTTAAACATAAGTCTGCATATTTTTCTAGACGCGGTACAGAAAGAGGTGAAACAACCAAAGCATTTTCTAAAATTGCTTCTGCTAACAGAGGCTCTTTATTTAATTGGTAGGTATTGGCTAGCCAATCGTAAGCTGACAAATAAAGTGGATTATTTTCTATTACCGTATTAAAACAATCAGCGGCCAAGTTATAATCATGATCGAGTAATGCTATCTTTCCTAGGCCAATTGCCGCCCACTGACAATTAGGAGAACAAGCGTAAGTCTCGTAAATATCTCGGGCCCTATCAAATTGTTTTAACTCAAAGTATTGTCTAGATTGAATTCCTAAACATTCATTTTTATAAATTGAATTTATGGAGATAATATCTTGGCATAATGAAATAACTTGTTGGGAGTCGTTGTTATCCATCGCGTTATATATATCAAGCATAGCTGTTTTTTTAGCGAAACATCGCGCTAATCGAATGTTAAGATCGTTAAGTGTATATGGCTTAGCAAGGTATTCATCGGGTTTATGTTCGAGGGCAGCTAACACCATAGCTTGTGAAACCTCAGCGGTTATCATAACGATAGCGCAATGACGTGAGATAAACTTTTTAGACCTTAATTCTTCAAGAATATGTTGACCATTTTTTTTATCTTCGCCCAGGTCATAACCTAATAATATAACGTCAAACTGAATTTTTTCACAAAGTATTAATACATCTGAGGCGCGGTTACTCGTATCAACACTAAGAGCACCAAGCGTGTAAGCGAATAATTTCAATGCATCACGTGATTGGCTGATACTTTCAACGATTAAAAAACGCATCTTGCTGTATGCAATCTTGTTCATAAACTCCCTTGAATATTCTTTTATCTGTAGAGACTTTTAGCGGAATTAAAACCACTTGTCTAGCTTTGCAACTGACAATAATTAAATATTAGGATATATAGCTTATTTGCTTGCAGATAACCCTTCTCGTAATTGCACTTATAATAGCTATACTGTATTCTGCAACGCCGCTGTACATTGGCTAACTTCCACTTTTTATAAAGAGATTTATCTATGGGTTTTACCTCGTTGGGCTTATCTGCCCCGATTCAAAAAGCGATTGCTGAAAAAGGTTATACCGAACCATCACCAATTCAAGCACAAGCAATTCCCGCCGTACTAAGTGGGAAAGATGTCATGGCAGCAGCACAGACGGGAACCGGTAAAACAGCAGGGTTTACACTACCAATATTAGAACGTTTATCAGGTGGCAACAAGCCACAGGCTAATCAAGTACGCACACTAATCTTAACGCCAACACGAGAGTTAGCGGCACAGATATATGAAAATGTCGAAATGTACGGTAAGTACTTACCTTTAACTGCGACAGTGGTCTTTGGTGGTGTGAAAATTAATCCACAAATGATGCGCCTTCGCCAAGGTGTCGATATATTGGTGGCAACACCAGGAAGATTGCTTGATTTATATAATCAAAAAGCAGTCAGCTTTAAGCAACTTGAAATACTAGTGTTAGATGAAGCGGACCGTATGTTAGATATGGGCTTTCTTCGCGATATTAAAAAGGTATTATCGGTCTTACCTAAGCAACGTCAGAATCTTTTATTCTCTGCAACCTTTTCAGAAGATATCCGTGATCTTGCGCGAGGGTTAGTAAATAATCCTGTTGAGATCTCTGTTAGCCCACGAAATACCACCGCTGAAAAAGTTGAACAGGTAATTTATCCTGTTGATAAAAAGAAAAAGCCAGCCTTGTTAACAGCACTCATTAAAGATAATGAATGGCCACAGGTCTTAGTGTTTATGAAAACTAAACATGGAGCAAATAAGTTAACCAAACAATTAGAGGCTGAAGGTATAAGAGCAGCGGCTATTCATGGTAATAAAAGCCAAGGAGCTAGAACTAAAGCATTAGCTAACTTTAAAGATGGTACAGTGAATGTTTTAGTTGCTACCGATATTGCAGCGCGCGGTATTGATATTGACCAGTTACCACAAGTTGTTAACTTTGAATTACCTAACGTTGCAGAAGATTATGTTCATAGAATCGGTAGAACTGGTCGAGCGGGTGCAAGTGGTAAAGCGGTTTCATTAGTCTGTTCAGAAGAAATTGATTTATTAAACGATGTAGAGCATTTAATTCAAACCCATATACCTCGTGAAATAGTGCCAGGATTTGAACCTTTTAATTTTTTATTAGAATCACGTCCTTTAAAACCTTTAAAAGCAAATAAGCCTAAAAAAGCAAAAACTGAACATCATGACGGACAACGTTCTGCCGATAATGCACGAGGTCATAAGCCGCAAAGTAAAAATCCTCGTCATAGAAATGACAGTAACGCGAATAAAGATTCAAATGCAGGTGGTCGTCGTAAAAACCCAGCAAGTACAGCACCAAAAAGTAATAGCGACCCATACTCTGCGTCACGCTAGTTTAGAAAATTAAATTAGGGCTCTTAATGAGCCTTATTTAATTTTGCTAATAGTTGATCTAGGTTATTTGCAAATGCCTGTCTGTCAGCTTGACTGATCGGGGGTGCACCGCCAGTTTGAATACCGCTAGAACGTAAAGTATCCATAAAGTCACGCATGTTGAGTCTTTGCCTGATGTTACTCTCGGTATAAAGTTCGCCACGAGGGTTTAGGGCTAAACAGCCTTTCTCTACAGCTTCTGCTGCTAAGGGAATATCTGCCGTGATCACTAAATCATGCTTTGCTGAACGCTTAACTATTTCATCATCGGCAACATCAAAACCAGCATTAACCTGTATAAAAGAAATAAATTTTGAGGGTGGCGTTTTAATGAAATGATTAGCGACTAAGATTGTTTCAATCTTTGCACGTTCAGCAGCACGAAATAATATTTCTTTAATAACAGTTGGACAAGCGTCGGCATCGACCCAAATTTTCATTATATTCCCTATTACATTTATTTTTTGCACTCGTTAGGTGCAAACTATTGCTATTTTAATCTGATGATTGCTGTTATACCTAATAGATTTCAGATAATAATATATATACCAAGCTGGAACGATACCTGCTTAGTACGATAAAAATATTTAACAAGAGAGTTAACCAATGAACAAACCACAAAGAGATATTACCCTAAGATTTCTAGCTGAACCACAAGATGTAAATTTTGGTGGTAAAGTTCACGGTGGTGCCGTAATGAAATGGATCGATTTAGCCGCTTATGCATGTTCAGCCGGTTGGAGTGGTCGTTATTGTGTAACTGCTTATGCAGGGGGGATACGTTTTATTGCCCCAATTCATGTTGGCAGCTTAGTTGAAGTAGAGGCTAAAGTCATTTATACCGGCAATTCATCAATGCATATCGCGTTAGAAGTAAATGCCTGTGATCCAAAGTTACTTAATCGCACATTAACAACCCATTGTATTGTTATTATGGTGGCTGTTGACGAAAACGGTAAGTCAGAAAAAATCCCTAAATGGATCCCTGAGTCGCCAGAAGATATTAAACAAAATGAGTCAGCGATAAAATTAATGGAAATGCGTAAACTCATCGGCGAAGAAATGCAAATCTTTGTAGAATAGTATGTAACCTAATACAAATCTGATAGGAATATTTTATAGTGCAAGCTCTAGACGAACAACAAATCAAACTTGTTTTAAATTACGATGATGCTCAACGAGCCAATTACTTTCTGAAAGAAGTTGTCGTAAATAATGAAATTTGGATATTAAAAGACGAGCACGGCTGTGTGATGCTTAATACCGAAGATGAAGATTGCGTACCTGTCTGGCCAAATAAAGAATTTGCCCAGGCTTGGGCCACAGATGAATGGCAAGAATGTCAGCCAGAAGCTATTTCATTAAGTAAATGGTTTAGTCACTGGTCGCATGGTTTGGCAGACGATGAATTAGCCTTAGTGGTGTTTCCTAGTCAAAATGAGCAAGGGTTAGTTTTTTACCCAGATGAGCTTGAACAAGAACTAAAAAACAAACAAAAAAATCAATCAGCCAAAGGTCAGCGTTAATTACATGAGTTTTACTTCTTTAGCATTAGATAAGAGCCTAACCAACGCTGTAAAAGCACTTGGTTATGATGAGGCCACCCCTATTCAGTTAAAAGCTATTCCTGCGATCTTAGCTGGAAAAGATATTATGGCTGGAGCGCAAACAGGAACAGGAAAAACAGCGGCCTTTGCTTTACCTATTTTACAAAAGTTAATGGCAACACTTCCTGAAAATCGTCCTGTTCGAGCTTTAGTGTTAACGCCTACACGTGAACTTGCTCAACAAGTCTATAAAAGTTTTGTTAGTTATGCTGAAAACACAGAACTCAATATTGCTGTTGCTTACGGTGGTGTCAGTATTAACCCACAAATCACTGCATTAAACAAAGGTGTGGATGTTTTAGTGGCAACCCCCGGACGATTACTTGACCATATTATTAATGGCTCTTTAGCGTTAACGGAACTGGAATTTTTAGTCTTTGATGAAGCTGACCGTATGTTAGATATGGGCTTTAAAGATGAGATAGACCGTATCTTAAATCGGGTACCACTTAAGCGCCAAACCCTCTTGTTTTCAGCAACTTTCGACGATGCAATTTTTAAACTGAGTAAAAACTTATTAACCGATCCTGAGTTAATTGAAGTCAGTGAGCGAAATGCAGCGGCAGCAAAAGTAGAGCAAATTCTTTATACCGTTGATAGTGATCGAAAGCGTGAATTAACCTCATTTTTAATCGGTTCAAAGAATTGGAAACAAGTACTTATCTTCACCCGTACTAAGGTAACTGCCGACGCATTAGCGAAAGAAATGTGTAAAGACGGTATTAAAACGCAATCGATTCATGGCGATAAATCTCAAGGCGCAAGAGAAAAAGCCTTAGCAGAGTTTAAAGAAGGAAAAACCCGTGCCTTAGTGGCTACCGATGTTGCCTCTCGTGGTTTAGATATTGCAAACTTAAATTATGTCATTAACTACGAACTCCCTTATATTGCTGAAGATTATATTCATAGAATAGGAAGAACGGGTCGAGCAGGTAATGAAGGGGTAGCTGTTTCGTTGATGAGCCCTAGCGAAGAGTGGTTATTAGAAGCGGTTGAAAAGGTACTCGATACGCGCTTATTGCAGCAATGGTATCCTGGTTATGAACCTGACTTAACAAAAACAGAAAAGCCCGCCCGTAAAGGTGGCCAAAAACAGCGCGATAGAAAAAAAGCGTTAGGTGAGCATAGTGACGCTAAAAAACGCTCAGGACCGAAAAATAAATACACCAGAAGATAGTTAGCGTATTAAACGCCATATCACTGCAATTGAGTTTCTAAACAATAGATTCTTAATTTGCAGTGAATACTTTATAGGTCTTCTTTTACATATTACAAGGTAAAGAGGTGCGCGACTAATGCGGTGTAGTCAGCGAAAAAGTTTTTATCATCAAGGGCTTTAGAATTTATCAAATATTTACCATTAACCACCATAGTCGGAACACCGGTTAATTGACGAGCCGCTGATAACTTATCCTGAGTCTGCTTATTACGCTTAGCTTCACTAATAATGCTAAAATTTTTCATGCCTTTATCAAATTTAGCACCATCTCCGCCACTCAATACAAAAATGTTACGAATATCTTCTTCGCTATTTATCGTTGCACGCTCGGTCTGTAAATAGTTAAAAATGGCAGGAGAGAATTTTTTAGCAACAGCCGTTTTCTCGGCAATAATAAGGGCTTTGCTTAGCATAAACTGAATTTCTGGCGCAGTTTGTTGCATAAAGTCCACGTGCGTTTTTTCTAGCTTAGCCCCTTTGGGCAATATCTTTTCGAATTCATTTAAATAGGGCTCATAAGCGCGACACGCAGGACAGTAATAAGAGAAGTATTCACGCAGCTCAGGTTTGTTGGTTGTTTGTTCAGATATAACCGTATAGTGCTTACCTTCTTCAAATTTACTGTCTTGTGCTGCAATCGCTGTCGCAGCGAATAAGGTCAAGGCGATGAATCCGCCAAATAGTGTTTTAAGAGCTTTCATGGTTATCCTCAGAGAATCATTTATTAATTTTTATTGTTGCGAGTATAGACCAAAGTAAAAAGCGTCGGTTCATCGTAAAATGTAAAAGTTTATTACGAAAATTTTTTATCGAAAGTCATTATTTAAAATGAATTAAAAGACATAAGTTTAAATTATTTGAAATAATAGCTAAACGTCGTTGAATTGTAGCTGTTATATTTTTTAGTATATTACTGTTGTTATCAATAAATGGTTTGTTAATTTCTTTATTATCAGTGGTTAATGTTTTTGTTGGCTTTTCCATTATCTATCCTTATTTATCTGTGTAAGACTATTCTGTCAGAACAAAAAATGACAAACCAACGATATAAACTTACACTTAATATAAGTAAAACTTATGGACAATAAGTAAAGATGGATCAACGACTCAAGTATTTAAATGCAATGCGTACCTTTGAAAGTGCTGCTCGACATAAAAGTTATAGTCAAGCGGCAGAGGAGTTGTTTGTTTCTCAAGCGGCGGTTAGTCAACAAATGCGGCAATTGGAAAACGTTTTATCCGTAAAATTATTCGTTCGTACCGGCCGTAAAATGTTGTTAACGCCAAGCGGTGAGACTTTGTATGAGTCGACACATCAAGCGCTTAACACCTTAATAAAAGGGCTTAACAGTCTTCAACAAGAAGATATTGCTGGCGATTTAACGATTACGTCAACACAAGCATTTTGTTCTTTATGGTTAATGCCTCGTTTATATAAATTTTCTCAAGTACATCCGGATGTTAATGTACGCATATTAGGCTCAAATCAGAAAGAAGATTTACAACAAAAACATATAGATTTGGCGATACGCTTTGGTGTTAAAAAACAAGTGTCCAACGCTGACAATCTCGTCATGGAAGATTTTGGTGAAGACGTTGTTTATCCCGTTTGCTCCCCCAAGTTATTACAGCACATGTGGCTTCAAAGCCCCAAAGACCTCCTAGACTGCACCTTAGTTAGCTTAGCTAATGAGCAGGTAGTTACTTGGGATAAATGGTTTGAGCATGCAGGCGTCAAAGGCTTTGAAAACATGACTAAGAAAACAGAAGTTACCTCGAGCGACATGGCCTTAAATGCGGTATTAAGTGGTCATGGCGTTACACTTGCTGCCAGTGCAATGTTTTCACAATACATTCAGACTAAGCAATTAGTTGTGCCTTTTAAAATTAAGCATCCAGTGATTTGGAAACGCTATTTGGCTTACGACCCCAATTCAGCCAAGCGCAAACGTATTCAGGTTTTTATTGACTGGGTGCGCGCCGAAATGGCAAGCTCAGCACCGAAAGTATTATTAAGATAATTTTGCTTTCGTTACATTTATCTAAGGAATATCAGTAGATGCCCTGTATTTTAGTTATTGATGACCGTCCAGATATCCGTCTAAGTTTAGCGGTATTGTTAGAAGATCATCACTACACCGTTATTGAAGCCGACAACCCTCAAGTTGCACAAGTGAAATTAAAAAACCATGCTATATCCTTGATATTGCTTGATATGAACTATCAATTAGACACAACGTCTGGTGAAGAAGGTTTAGCTTTTCTTACTTGGTTACAAAACTCTTCATTTGGACATACACCAACAATAGCAATGACCGCTTGGTCGAACACCGACCTAGTCGTAAAAGCAATGAACTTAGGTGCCAACGACTTTATTGAAAAGCCTTGGCGTAATAAACACTTATTACACACCGTGGCGCAGCAGCTCAATCTTTTAAACCTTTCAAGTCAAAATAAAAAATTAAAACAACAACTTATCAATGAAAATTGTGACGACTATGTCTGGCAATCACCCGTTATGACGCAATTATTGAAAAAAGTAAAAGCGGTGGCACATACCGATGTCAGTATTTTATTAACCGGTGATAATGGCACAGGTAAAAGCGAACTTGCTCGTTTTATTCATCAAGAATCACCGCGTAATAACGAAGCTTTTATTGCCGTAAATATGGGCGCTATCAGCGAGTCACTGTTTGAAAGCGAGATGTTTGGCCATAAAAAAGGCGCTTTTACTGATGCCAAACAAAACCGTATTGGGCGTTTTGAACTCGCTGAAAATGGTACTTTATTTTTGGATGAAATCGCCAATATTCCACTTTCCCAACAAGCTAAACTACTACGTGTATTAGAAAATGGAGAATACGAAACCCTTGGGTCAAGCCTGACACAAAAAACAAATACTCGTATAATATCAGCGACTAATGGTGACTTTACTCAGTTACTAAGTACTGAGCTATTTAGAGAAGATTTATATTACCGTCTTAATACTATTGAATTTAGAGTGCCGTCGTTAAAAGAACGCACGGAAGATATTTTATTGTTAGCGCAATTCTTTGTTGATAAATTCACTAAAAAATATCAACGGTCTGTTCGCTGTATATCGCACGGTGCACAGCAAGCTATGCTTGATTACCATTGGCCAGGAAATGTGAGGGAAATGAGCCATTTAGTTGAACGAGCGGTATTGTTAGCTGAACATGAACAGTTATTGGCAGAAGATTTGCACATTAGAAATGTCAGTCCTATGGGTGCAGTCAAAAACTTAGCCAATAATGCACTTCAAAATAATGAGCCGAGTAATCAATTACCATTAATGACATTGGCTGAAGCGGAAGTTGCTATGGTTAAATTAGCGCTCAAACAAAGCGCAGGAAATGTACCTCAAGCCGCGTTATTACTGGGTTTGACAAAAGCGTCGATGTATCGACGCGTGGAGAAATATGGCCTTGCTAAAAACTAATTCTCTAGAAAGCTTTATACAAAAAAAACTTGCTATACTCTGTACTGTTATTTTGTTGTTAAGTGGTTATATTTTTTGGCTTTTAACGATAAAGTGGCAGTGGATCGTTATTGTTGAATTAGTGCTTTTTACGATTTGTTTTGGCTTTACTTTGTCAATAAAGCAGCGTGTGATGCGATCTTTTACTCGTGCTTCTTTACATATAGATGCCATTACTCAAGAAGATTATAACCAATTTGGAAAATCAACTTTCCCAAAGGGTAAAGTTAGCGAATTTCATCAGCAATTGAAACAACTGAGTGAAAAGTTACAAACACAAAAGTCTCATTATGATCAGCAGGCTTTTCTGGTTTATCAATTGATCTCACAGTTAGATACACCAGTTTTGATATTTAATGAAAAACAACAGCTTACACTTGGTAACGAAGCGTTTTATTATCTGTTTAAGCAACCATGGCAAATGTTTCGTCACGCCACTGCCGATTTATTGGGTTTACATTACAATGATGGACACTGGAAGTTCATAGAACAAGCGAAACAAAACCGCTGGCAAATACGTCACAGTGAATTTATAGATGATGGTGAAAATCATCAACTGCTGCTTTTTATTGATATTGAACCCGCATTGCGAGAAAGCCAATTAAATGCCTGGCAGCAAATCATTCGCGTACTCGGCCATGAGATCCGTAATTCATTAACACCAGTATCTTCGATGGCAGAGACACTAGCAGACAAAGCAAGCAACGAAAGAGACAAAATGGTGCTTGGTGTTATTACCGAGCGTTGTTTGCATTTACAATCTTTTGTGAACCGTTACTCGTCGTTATCACAAAAATTACAAATAAATTGCCAGTGGTTGTCTGTAGAGCACGTTATTAAGTCTGTTTCGGGTTTGTTCTCCGATATAAATATTACCCTCAACGCGCGTGTTAATGAATTTTGGGCAGATGGCGAATTTATAGAACAAATTTTTATTAACTTATTTAAAAATGCTAAAGAGGCAGGCGCCACTGAAATAGCGGTTAGCCTTGCTTTAGAAGATCAATATTACATTATTGAAATTACCGACGATGGCCATGGTTTCTCTAACATGAACAACT
Organism: Colwellia sp. BRX8-9; assembly: GCF_014077245.1. NCBI lineage: Bacteria > Pseudomonadati > Pseudomonadota > Gammaproteobacteria > Alteromonadales > Colwelliaceae > Colwellia > Colwellia sp. BRX8-9. The sequence goes on along the minus strand of NZ_JACGVN010000009.1, from coordinate 171,140 downwards.
TATTTGTTCCGCTCTATTCAACTAAACCACAAGGGCAAGGAATAGGGTTAAGCTTTTGTCGTAATATCATTGAACAGCATCATGGGGTAATGGAACTGCATAATAATAACGAGAGTGGTCAACTGCAATCAGGCGTTACCGTAATGATGATTCTCCCTAAGCCCAACATTAACAAGGGTTAGCAGTGAGTTCAATTATGAACTAGGTAAAAGTTCGAAAATGAACTTTTGTTTATCTGAGTAAGCTGAACCAATGAAACTGGTTTAACAATATGTTGATTTGTAAATAATATTTATTGTCATTTAATAGTGAAGTTTTGCTATAGTGATAAAATTACCATAAGGACAATAAATAAAATGAAATTATTTACAAAAATAGTAGCCGCGAGTATTTTTACTGTATTAGCAACAGGTGCAATCGCTAACTCAGCAAGCTCTTTAAAACATGCAGAAAAAGCGACTGATTTACGCCAATCAATATTTAGTTTGTTGGGCAGCAACATGGGTCCTTTAGGCGGTATGGCTAAAGGAAAAATTGAATTTGACGCGGAAAAAGTATCAACGCATGCTTTACGCATTAATCAATTATCACTGATGATTGCCGACTATACCCGTACGAACACTTCGGCACATAAAGTGAAGACTGAAGCACTCGACAAAATTTGGGAACAACCTGATGCATTTTCAAAACGTATTGATGACTTAACACAAGCATCGGCTAATTTGCAAAAAGCAGCTTTAAACGGAGATGAAAGTCTTATTAAAAAAGCGATTGGTGGTGTAGGTAAAACCTGCGGCGGCTGCCATGATGATTTTAAAGCAGAATAGTGCTTAACCCGTGACCATTTAAACGACTTTAGTACTTTTAAGTCTGATGGTTTAGGGGTTTATTAACATAAATTAATAGGTGATTTCAGCGGTGTAAAACATCCTGTAATCACCTATCGTTAAAATAACAAATGTATTAGTAGTAATATTCTTCTATAACAGGTGCATTCAGCACCACCAGCCAATAAACAAAAACCACAGCCACTATTACCATTAAAAGCGCAATCCATAACTTAGAGTGTTTGATCACATTTGTTTTATCTACTTTAGCGGCAAGCTTTTTTCCTGTGATCATTGGGAGTATTATCGATTGCTTTTTCACTCGCTCATAATAGGCGATTGCCAATAGGTGCATAGCAATGGCTGCAATCATTAAATCAAAGACATTGTGATGTAAAAACATCATCACTTGTTCGACTTCTTTGCTAACACTATCGTAGTAAGGTCCAGAAGAAAATACATCGTCATTGATAAACAAACCACTTATTGCCTGTAAACTGATGAGAAAAATCATCAAAAAAACCATCAAACTGCCTAATGGATTATGACCACTACTATTTTTAACTTGATTGTTTTTTAGATCACCAATGTAGTTAATAAGGCGCTTAGGTGTTGGAAAAAAAGATCTAAACTGCGAGTGTTTAGTACCGAAGAATCCCCACAAAGTTCTGAAAACAAGTAAGCCTAAAGCGAAATAGCCAAGTTTCATATGAATATCAATCAGGTCATTGTCTTGATCAGAAGTGTACCAAGAGGCAATAACAGTAAAGGCAAATAGCCAATGAAAAAGTCGTAAAGGTAAATCCCAAATAAGAACATGTTTCAGCAAGAGTCTATCCCAAATAGAAATAAAGTATTAATTGTAATGGCTACAAATTATGAAGTAAAAAGGAATCACCGAATTACTTCACATCAATAACGAAATATTTTGAGTTCATTATCGAACTAGTACGAGAATAAGGTTGTCGATTTAATGTTTTACATTGATTTATATAGGAAATATTATTGGCACGAAATTAGCTATATCAATATATATAGAAAGACGGTTAAGCAACAACCAAGAGAATAATGTGGATATTTTAAAACAGAAACCTAAAAAAACATTGCTCAATAACAAAGGACTAATAGTAACGATCGCCGTTGTTATTGTTATTGTATTGGTAAGTTATGCAAAAGCGTCACTTAATAGTGTCAGCCTAGCGAGAAAAGATTTATTGCTTGCAACGGTAAAGCAAGGAAATATAGACGTTACCGTAGAAGGATACGGCAAGTTAACCTCAGATAAATTGCAATTAATTACTACCCTCACCAAAGCAACGGTTGAAGAAATCGTATTGAAACCTGGCGCTACTGTTACCAAAGAAAGCGTAATCGTAAAATTAGCGAACCCAGAACTGCAGCAACAAGTGCAAAGTGCTGAATATTCAGTAGCTGAGTCAAGAGCCAATTTACGCCAACTAAAATTAAACCAAAGACGTGAAACACTCACCGAAAAGTCAAATTATTTAGAACTTGTATCACAGCATAAAGGGGCTCGTTTGACGTTAACGGCACAAAATAAATTGGTAAAAAGCGGTATTGTCAAACAAATAGACTATCAAGAAAGCATATTGCGTGAAGATCAGTTAAAAGAACGAATTGAAATTTTTAAAGAACGTAATGAACAGCTTAAAGAAGTACATAAAGAGGCGATAAATATACAACTAGAACGAATTAAGCAAGTTGAACAAAGACTAACAATCGCTAAAGACCGGAAAAATAAATTAGTGGTAAAGGCCGGTTTTGACGGTGTGCTACAACGTTTATCTGTAAATTTAGGGCAAAGCTTGTCTCCAGGGCAAGAAGTTGCCTTAATTGGTAGTGTTACCGAATTAATTGCGTTGATCCGCGTGCCACAAAACCAAGTGCAATTAGTTAAAATTGGTCAGAACGTTATCGTTGATACCCGACAAGAACTCATTGAGGGGAAAGTTAAGCGTATTGACCCTATTGTTGACCAAAACACCGTCGAGGTTGAAATATCATTCCCTGGGAAACTACCTAAAAGTGCAAGGCCCGAACAAAACATTGATGCGGTGATCACGGCTAAAGTACTCAAAAACATTTACTACATCGACCGACCTGCCAATGTGCAAGCGCAGAGTGAAACTTCGCTGTATCGGCTTAATAAAGAAATGTCTGAAGCTATAAGAGTCGATATAAGTTTTGGGGAAAAAACTGGACGATTTATTGAAATAAGTGCGGGAGCCAACTTGGGCGACCAATTTATTATTTCAGATTTAAGTAACTATAAAACAGCCAAAATTTCGATTTTATAATTGAGTCATAAAATTACAAAAGGATAGGTACATGAGCACAGCCATTTTATTATTAAAAAATATCGGTAAAATTTTTGAAACCGAAGAACTTGAAACACATGCTTTGAAATCAATTAACTTAACCGTTAATAAAGGAGACTATGTTTCAATATCTGGTCCTTCTGGCTGTGGTAAATCAACACTTTTATCAATTATGGGCTTACTTGATGTAAGTAGCAGTGGTGAGTATTTCATTGAAGGTGTCAATGTTACTGACCTATCACTGGATCAAGCTGCAGAAGTTAGAAATGCAAAGATTGGTTTTATATTTCAATCGTTTAATTTAATAGACGAGCTTTCAGTTTTCGACAACGTGGCTTTGCCACTGCGCTACCATGCTGATAAACCCAATAACGCGACAATCAAAAAACGTGTCATAGAATGTTTAGAAAAAGTAGGCCTGTCACACCGTATTAGTCACAAACCAAACCAACTTTCTGGCGGACAACAACAACGTGTTGCTATTGCTCGTGCGTTAGTTGCTGACCCTGCAGTGCTATTAGTGGATGAACCAACGGGTAACCTTGATTCAAAAAGTGCTGACCAAGTTATGGATGTACTGGACCAATTAAATAAAGCGGGTACAACCATTTGTATGGTAACGCATGATCCGCGCTATGCAGATATGGCACGTACTAAAGTACAGCTTCTTGATGGCGCTATTTTACACTCGCCGGGTGTAAAACTAGTCGGGTAAATCGGCTAACTCAATAAGTACTTTGTACCGTCATACTGAATTTATTTCAGTATCTAAAGTTGTTGAAAAGTTTAAAAACCAGATCCTGAAACAAGTTCAGGATGACGCTATTTTAGACTCGCCGGGTGTAAAACTAGTCGGTTAAGTCGGCTAACTCAATAAGTACTTTTTACCGTCATACTGAATTTATTTCAGTATCTAAAGTTGTTAAAAGTTTAAAAACCAGATCCTGAAACAAGTTCAGGATGACGCTATTTTAGACCCGCTGGGTGTAAAACTAGCGAGATAACTCACCCTGAACCTTATTCAGGGTGATGGTCAGAAGATAGGGTCATGAAAAATGAACAGTTATTTAATCAAACAAGCATATTTAAGCTTAAAGCAAAAACCGATTTTTGTGCTTAGTGTGGTTTCTACCATGGGCGTAACCTTAGGTGCATTATTATGTGTGCTGACCTTAGCGTATGTCATGTTAATAAAACCCTTACCGTATCCTGACCAAGAGCGTTTATATAATGTTGAACATCAATTAATCAGTAATGAAAATGCTATTGATGGCCGCGCATTTACCTACCCTAATCTAATGCATTTATATAACCAGCAATCGTTATTTGAGCAAAGTGTTTTAATGTATGTTGATGGCGGGGTCATTACTTCTTTGCCAAGCGAACCCATGGTGGCAATATCATTTATAACGCCGCAATGGTTTTCATTGTTCTCTGCAAAAATGGAGTTAGGGAAGGGATTTGCAGAAAGTGAAAAAGTTAACAGTTATAACCCCGTTGCCGTTTTAACTTATGAAACATGGCAAAATAAGTTTAATGGCGACATTAATGTGCTTGAAAAAAACCTGACGTTAAGCGGAAATAACTACCGAATTATTGGTGTACTCGCAGAAAATAACATTGAAGCGCCACTCGCCGGCGCTGGTTTTAAAACCGAGTTATATCTTCCATGGGATTATAATTCGGTAAGTGAAAGAGAACGAAAACGTTGGGGAAATGATGATAGCGGTTTGATATATGTTGGTAAGCTGAATAAGCAATATGCGGAATATTCTAAGCCACAAATTGATCAAATCCTTACAAACGTCGTCAATGAGAATTGGCAAAGTAAGGTATCGGGTCATGACTTTTTTAAAAATTGGTCGATCGTACTTAAAACACAAACATTAAAATCTTTTATTGTTAGCGATGGTGAACGTAGTGTTTACTTATTATTGATTGGATCATTAGGTTTACTGTTTATTGCTTGCGCTAACATCGCCAATTTATTTGTTTCACGAACAGTAGAACGTCAACAACAACTTGCTATTTCTGCAGCTGTTGGGGCTTCAAAAATACAATTGTTTCGCAATATTTTAGCTGAAACAGGGCTGTTAATGTTTGCCGCTATTATACTCGCGCAGGTTGTTATTTTTGTTGGTTTTAGTGTTTTACAATATTACCTTGGTGATTTTCTACCACGCATTGATGAACTTGAACTCAATGCATTTTCATTTTCAGCTTCTATTTTACTCTTAGTCTTGTTAACACTTACCTTCTCACATTTATGTTTGAAAATGATCAACTATCATGCACTTAACGCTACGTTGCAATCAGGTGGCAAAGGCAGTGGTATTCAAGTATCAAAGCGTGTGCGAAACATCTTAATTAGCAGTCAAATAGCGACAGCAACCGCCTTAGTCTTTATTAATGTCGTTTTGTATAAAGACGCCAATGAATTAGTAAACCAACCTTTGGGTTATCAAACAAATAACATTACTTCGGTCGTATTGGCATTACCCAATGTTGAAAGCGAGATAAAAGCACAAAAACTTACTGCCCTTAAAGCTGAGTTATTAGCCCATCCGAAAATAAAAAAGGTAAGCCAAGCGATGCGACCCACAGGCTTTGGTACTTTGGCATTAACAGCTATGGAAACAGACAATCGTTATACTGTGCTAGGGAAAGATATTGACGATCAATACTTTAGCATGCTCAAACAAGCGATTATTGAAGGTGACAACTTTAGTGCTGCAGATATTAAAGACGACAGAAAAGTGATGATTATTAATGATGTTTTTGCACAAAGATTAGCGCCAAATGGCAGTGCGATTGGCTTTAAATTTAAAAATGGTGTTGAAGTTATTGGTGTTGTAAAAAGTATTAATATGCCTGGCATACAGAGAGTAGAGTCTCGTTTTTATTACCCCGCAAGTTTGGCAAGAAATATGTTGCTAATAGAACAGCATCAAGGGCAAATATTTAATCGTGATGAAATGATTAGTGCGATGAAAAGCGTTGATAAAAAATTAAGTTTATTCACCTTCACATCACTCAATGAATATAAAGACCGTCGATTATTTTCTTCAGTAACTACAGCCGTTACGACACTAGTATTGGCTATTTTAACGTTATTACTATCAGGTTTAGGTTTGTACGGTATTCTTAACTATTCTAGCCAAATGCGTCGTTTTGAAATTGGTACTCGCATGGCTATTGGTGCAAAGGGTAAAGATATTGTTAGCTTAGTCTTTAAAGATAATGCTGGCGCATTAGGCATTGGTTTAGTGGTAAGTTTTGTTGTATTACTTGTTCTGTATCTTGGTTTTAGTGACAGTTTAAATACTTATATTAGTTTAGAACTTTTGCCGTTATTTATTCTCACAGTGGGAGCAATATCACTGCTTTCATCACTTGCCTGTTATGTGCCGTTACGCCCGTTTATTAAAAACCCCGTTATTCATGCCTTAAAGGGGAGTGAATAATGAATTTATTTATCTATCAGTTAAAACAAGCCTTCTTAAGCCTTAAGAAAAAACTAGGCTTTGTTTTTAGTGTTGTTTCAACCATGGGCGTTACGTTAGGCGCGTTGTTATGTGTGTTAACACTAGCCTATTTATTGTTGATTGAGCCATTGCCATACCCTGAGCAAGATCGACTTTTTGTTGCTGAGCATAAGGTTCTTGGCGATAAAAAAGAGACCAAAACAGTTGCTTATAGTTATGCTGGCTTGGTGCATTTATACCAGAGTAAAGCCGCATTTGAACAAGCGGCCATCATGTATTATGACCAAGATGTGATCCTTTCTCACCTTAACCAACCACTCGTCAATACCACTTATACCACGCCGGAGTTACATCAACTGTTAGCGTCGACTATGGCAACAGGTCGAATGTTTACGGCTAGCGAAGCTCTGGATGCCAATAATCCAGTAGCTATGCTCAGTTATAATACTTGGCAGCAAAAATATGATGGCAGTGCGGATATTCTTGAACAAAAAATCAATATCAGGGGTGTTAGTTATCGCATTGTTGGTGTATTGGCAGAAGGTTTTGTTGAACCTGAATTAGCTGAAATTGGGCGTGAAACGCAAGTTTGGCTGCCATGGGATTATAATCAGACTGACCAAGTAAGCAGAAAAAGTTTTTTGAGCATAAAAGGTAACTTTAAATTTATTGGTCAATTGAAAAAAGGGCTTAGCAAAAGCCAAGCACAACAACTTTTAACCCCTTTAGTGAGTAAACGCTGGCAAGAAGGTGTTGCTGATATGGAATTCTTCAAGGATTGGTCAATCGAAATGCGAGTCCGCTCAGTGAAGGACGTTATGCTCGGGGATAGTGAGTCTATTGCGGTAATGCTGTTAGCGGGTGTGATTGGTTTAGTATTGATTGCCTGCGCAAATATCTCTAATTTGTTTATCGCACGTACTGCCGAAAAGCAACGTCAAATGGCGATTCAAGCAGCGATTGGTGCCACTAAGAAACATTTATTTAAAGCGATGTTGGCTGAAACCAGTTTACTGATGTTGATGTCGATCATACTCGCCTTGATAGTTGCTAAGGGCGGGTTTTATATTATGCAGCAATATTTGGCCTCGGTATTACCGCGAGTTGACGAGCTATCTCTTAATCCGATAACGCTTAGCTGTGCGGCGCTAGCAACCATTATTTTTGCATTGTTTTTTGCTAAATTAAGTACTCGTATTATCAATTATCGTGCACTCAATGCTAGCTTACAAAGTAGTGGTAAGGGCAGTGGTTTACAGGTATCAATAAAGACACGCCAAGTCTTAATCGCCAGCCAAGTGGCATTAGCGACGCTATTAGTATTTGCCAACTTGAGCTTACTTAAAGATGCCGTTAAAACCATTAATGCACCGATAGGTTTTAGCACCAATAATATCTCGATTTTAACGTTAAACTTCTCTTCAACACAATTATCTAGCCAGGAAGAGGTCATCGCCATTATGGCTGAGATCATAGAAAAGCTTAAAGCCTTACCACAGGTGGAAGCTATTGCGCATGGGAGTTCACCTTTAGATGGCTTTGGTATTAAATTACTAACCAAACTTGATGATAATGAAGGGCATTCACCGTATTTAAAAAGAATTGATCATAGATATTTTAAACTAATTGAACAACCGCTATTACAAGGTGAAAATTTTACCAAGCTAGATAGACGAGATAACAACTATTCGATGATTGTTAACCAAGCGTTTGCTAAGCAGTTAACACCTGACGGTGATGTTATAGGTATGCGGCTAGTATCGATAAATGAGCCTGAATTTAAAATAATAGGTATTGTTAAAGATATTGCCATTCCTGGCGATACTCCGTTTGGCAGCGACGATGTAGCTGCGCCTATACCAAGGGCCTATGTGCCTGATAATCTAAACGACAACAAATTTATGCTTAAAATAAAGGCAGGTCAGTCTATAAGTCGCGAAGAACTGGGGAAATTGTTAGCTGGGATTGACTCAAGATATTCTGTTTTTAGTTTCAATACCGCCAATGATCTTCTTACCAAAAGCTTGTTCACCGAAATAACGACCGCAGTAACAACCGCAGCTTTATCGTTAATCACTTTTTCTCTCGCCGGTCTCGGTTTATATGGTGTTTTAAGTTATAGCACTCAAATGCGCCGCCTTGAATTAGGTACACGTATGGCTGTTGGTGCAAAACGCCGTGACTTAATATTACTGATCATAAAAGACAACGTGAAGCCGATTTTTTTTGGGATATTGTTTAGCTTAATTATTTTATTCACAGCGTATTTATTCTTTAGTGTTGAACTTTCATCGTATATCAACACGCAATTAGCGCCAATGTTTGTCGCGACACTCCTATTAATTTCTACTCTTTCGTTATTGGCTTGTTATTTACCATTAAGACGATTTATTAATTCTCCTGCGATAAGCAACTTACAAGGAAGTGAATAATGAACTTATTTACCTATCAACTAAAACATGCATTTTTAAGCCTTAAGAAAAAGCCAGGCTTTGTTTTTAGTGTTGTTTCCACCATGGGCATTACCTTAGGCGCTTTGCTGAGTGTGTTAACGCTAGCTTATGTGATGCTAATTAAGCCCTTGCCGTATCCTGATCAAGACAGATTATACCGTGTCGACAGCCAACAGTTTGATGCTGCTGGCGCTTTAAATGTTACTGCTTTTAGTTACCCGAGTCTCGTGCATTTATACAGGCATCAACAAGATAAGAACCAGCAGGTTTTCGACCAAGTGGCTTTATCAATTTATGACGATGAAGTACTAACGTCACTCGCCACACAGCCAACATTATCAACCGCCTATGTTACCCCTGAATGGTTTAAGCTTACTGCGGCAAGTATGGCTATAGGGCGACCATTTTCTGAGTCTGAGCACATTAATAGTAATATTCCTGTTGCGGTATTAAGTTATCAAACATGGGTGAATGACTTTGCTGAAGCAACGGATATTCTCGATGAAAAAGTGACTTTTCGTGGTATAAGTTTTCAGGTTATTGGTGTTTTGTCGTCAGCGTTTATTGAACCTAAAATATCAACCATTGGCCGAGAAACCAACGTTTGGTTACCTTTTAACTTTAATGCTGGCGGCGAAACGTATCGAGCACGTTGGTGGGACAGGGCGAATAACTTAACCTTTATTGGCAAACTTGCTAAAGATGAAAATGTTGCACAAGCGCAAGCGAAAGTTACCCAGCTAGTGAATGAAACCTGGCAAGAGAATATCGACCAAAATGGCTACAACAAAGGTTGGCATATCGAAGTGAAATTATTGTCATTTCAATCAGTAATTTTAGGTGATAGTGGCCGTAGCGCTTATTTATTGTTATTAGGCGTTATTGGCTTGTTAGCCATCGCATTTATTAATATCGCTAACTTACAACTGTCACGCACGGTTGAAAAAAAGAACCAATTAGCTTTACGTGCAGCGGTTGGTGCTAAACGTAAAGACCTTTTTAGTGTGCTTTTTGCTGAATCATTTCTGCTGATGTTTGGTGTATTGTTACTCGCCTTACTTATTGCGCAAGTAGGTTTTGGTGTATTGCAAACAAACTTGCAACAGGTATTGCCTCGCGTTAATGAGCTAAGCCTTGGCTTATTCACCTTAACCAGCGCGGTAATAACCTCTTTGCTCTTAGCCATTCTATTTGCTTTGTTAAGTTACCGAGCGATAGACTTACGTCGCTTAAATAACAGCATTCAAACCAGCGGTAAAGGAACAGGGCTGCAAGTGTCGAAAGGGATGCGTACTTTCTTAGTGATCAGTCAAGTTACCGTGGCTACCGTATTAATTTTTATTAATATAAATTTATTAAAAATATCATTACAAACTATTTACGATCCGTCAGTGATGAACGTTGAGCAATTAAGCAGTGTAGTACTGACTCAATCTGATGCCGTTGAATTAACGCGCGCAGAGAGCTCTGCTATTACCGCAGAGATTCAACAAAAAATTTCAGAATTACCGCAAGTGAGTGTGGCGAGTAGAAATAGTTCACCGTTAACCGATGGTGAAGGTACTTGGTCGCTAACCGAAGTAACCTCTAATCAAACCGTATTACCGCTGGGTAAAAGCGTCGATAGTCATTATTTCTCATTAATGGGACAGAATTTATTAATGGGCGATAACTTCATTGAAAGTCACTTTACTGACCGAGCGCCAGTACTGATTATTAATGAGCAACTCGCCAAGCAATTAGTTACCGAGGAACAAGGTAATTTAAGTGCAGCACTCGGTAAGCAGCTTTCTTTTGGTGGCCCTAGCGCGTATACCATTATAGGTATCGTTAACGATCATAAATTGCCGGGAAAAACATCTATTCCAACGCGTGTTTACATGCCTAATTTAAGTCGTTCTAACTTACTGATTAAACTAAAAGACAATCAAACGTTAACGCGAGAACAGTTAGTGTTTGCGATTAAATCGACCAGTAAATCGATCAGTTTATTTGAATTCTCAACCTTAGCACAGCAAAAGGCTCAACGATTATTTAGCCAGTATACGGCGGCAATTACTACTGCAACACTCACGGTTATTACCTTCGTTTTATCAGCGATTGGTCTGTATGGCATTTTAAGTTACAGCACCCAAATGCGCCGTTTTGAAATTGGAACACGCATGGCCATTGGCGCTAAACGAAGCGACTTAATTAAATTGATTATTAAAGACAATGCCAGTGCAATATTATTGGGCGTACTGCTGAGTGTTGGCGTGTTGTCTCTATTAACCATTGGTTTTAGTGAACAAGTCAGCCACTACATCACCTTAGAATTACTGCCGGTGTTTATAGTGACCTTAGCGATGATCAGCATGCTGTCGTTATTTGCCTGCTACTTTCCTTTGCGTCAATACATTAACAAACCAGTGATCCATGCATTAAAGGGTAGCGAATAATGACGTTCACTATCACGACTTTAATTCTATATGCGTCTACTAATCTTTTCGTAATTAATGCTTGTATGATTTTTGTACCAATGGTATAAAAAATAATGGAATAAAAAAAGAGTATACAATGGAATACAGTGAATCAACAATTGAAGGTAGTATAATCAATGAGTTAACTTGTCCTGATTGTGGTTGTAAGCATCATCAGGTGAAAGGCGTGATTAAATATGCCTTCTTTTTTATTGAGTCTATTCCATTTTACCCGGTTAAAAAAAGTACTATTATTCAATGTCAGCAATGCTGGGTTCAAACCGATGCAGCGACTTTACCAAAACAGCGTGTCAAAGAATTGTCAAAAAATCTATTTCCCGCTTGGCGATTGTTCAGTAAATTTTTAGGATCGCTTTTAACGTTAATGTTCCTAGGTTACTTAGTACAAGGTGAAATCAAGCAACATCAATTGTCTGATCAGTTTATCGAAAACCCTGCTGTTAATGACTTCTACCATGTTGATTTTCGGTATCTTTCTAGTGAGTTACGACCCAATGAAAAATACCGTGTTGGGAAGGTTACTGATATTACCGGTGATGTAGCAACCGTGGTCTATAGCCGATTATTTTATCGTATGCAGCATGGTGCAGATGAAAGCATTAGAGTCGGGCATGTAACCCACTTTAGTTTTTTTTCAAGAAAAGAATATCATTACAGTTTTGCTGAATTACATAAAATGCGCACGCAAGGTGCTATTTATCGGGTTGAAAGACCTATTAAAAATGAATTAAGGGGTAAGCCCGTTGTAACCGCGAAAAAGCGTTTTTTAAGTAGTACTTACTTCCCTGGCGCAAGACAGAACAATTCAGGTTTAGCTTTTTTAGAAGCGAGCTATATAGATAACCATATCGAATTAGCCTTTGAAAAATTCAACCTCTCAGCTGAAAGAGGCTATAAGCTTGGGCAAGTTAATTTAGCTGAACTTTACATCACAGGTAAGCATGGTGAGCAAGATTTAAACCAAGCACTATTTTGGTTACAAGAAGCAGCCTTACAAGACCACCAACCCGCCATAGATAAATACCTTATTGTTTGCCAGCAAGTTGCACAGTGCAGTAAAAGTGTCTTTATCAAGGTATTATCAGAGCAAGGTGTTAATTTTCATATAGACAAATAGAACCTAAATAGACTTGGTGGGTATAGATTTAAAAGTAAGAGGCTGCAATATCGGATTTATTGTCGATGTTCATTAAGAAAACATATTCTTTATGCGGCTAAGGAGCTTTCCATCACTTTGCGCAGACTCATCGTATTCGTAAGGTGAATCTAATACGGCTAAACGCAATGAATACGTGCCTCCGTGTCCCCAAGGCCACCATAACGCTATAATCGCTGGTGTTGAATCTGTGGCAGGTCGAGCTAAAATAAGTTGATCTTTGTTAAGTTTAATTAAGGGACCTAAGTATTCTTTAATTTCTTGTGGTGCTTTTTTTGCCGTTTTTTTATTCCATTCATGTTGAAATTGTTGGCGAAGTGCGTCTAGCGTTTTATCTTTTTTATCACGAGAGAATTCAGACAGCATAGCGGAAAATCTGTCTTCCCAGCGCCATGTTAATTGCTCGCCTAATAAATGAATTATGGGATGAGTAAACTCTTCGATTTTTTCTTGGCAATATGACACAAACAAGTCCTATAAAATACGCTAAAAAGAAACTAGCTCTTAGCATAACAACAAATTATAGCCGATATATTACAACTGAATCACCATAAAAATAAAGCCTTTATTGGTAATAATTATCATTTGTAATAAATGTAATATAAAAGTGATTAAAATGTAAACTTACAATAAGCAATTGAAAGAAGTAAAGTTAATGGTTAGGTTAACTTTACTTCTCGCATAACTTTTACCGGTTAGGAGTTAGGACTCCATTTATTTTTATCGCTATTTTCTTTTGGTTTATCTGCGCCAAGCCATGCCAATATAAATGCTTTTTGTGATTCACTTATCTCTTCATCATCTAGGGCTATTACTTTCACTTCTGGATTTTCAATAAAGGTAATCGTGGTTGATAGTTTTTCGCCACGTTGAATGTATTCAATCGTTGTACTTTCACCCGGTTTAAATTGCTCTAATGCACTTGTCCATTGACTGTAGTTACCTATAGTTCTTCGACCTACTTTAACTATTTGGTCAGTACGTTCAAGACCTGCTTGATAAAGAGGAGAGCCAATTTTTATTGGTTTCTCAATAATGGCAGCTTCACCATTAAAATTAAATTTAACCTGACCTAAAAAAGCATCACCTGGGTGAGCACTAACTATTTTTAAGCCAGCATGAGTTAATAGTGATGCGTAATCAGGTTTTACTTGTCCATAAATATATTGCTCAAAGAACTGCTTAGCAAAGGCATCATTATTTAATAAAGTCCCTAAGGTGTGGCGCAAATCTTCACGGGTGTAAGGAATTTCTGGTTTACCAAAATCTGTCCACATTTTTCTCATAAAATCATCAAGTGATTTTCCTGGAAATTGCTGGCGAATAGATAAATCTAGTGCTAATGCCATGGCACTGCCATAGCTGTAATAGCTGAAAAAGATATTACTAAAATTAGTTTTATCAATAGAAGTACCCGCATCGGTAAACGTTGCCAGCATACTCGCACCTTCAGGGGTGAAAAATTGTCGACCAGGTACTTGCTCAACCTGATTAACCGTCTTGGTAACAGCTTTTAAGTATTCATCAACCGTAGACTCTTGCGCTCTGCGGATCATTAATTTGTCATAGTAAGAAGTAAAACCTTCGGCGAACCATAAGTTTGTTGTCATGTTATGAGCACTGAAGTTAAAAGGTTCTAATGCTTTAGGTCTTATGCGTTCAACATTCCAAGCATGAAAGAACTCATGTGATAAGGTGCCTAATTGTGAAAAATTCCCTTCATCTAATGATTGAGTATTAGTGAGAATTGTTGAGTTTCTATGCTCCATGCCATCGCGATTGACGTGGGGTAAATAACAGGCAATAAAAGTGTATTCTCCGTAATCAAAAGCAGGTAATTCGCCATAAACTTTAATTTGTTCAGCAACTACAGCTTTAGCTTGACGGGTAAATTCAACTAAATCTTCCTCGAGACCATCGTGATGCACAGCTAAGTTAATTTGGTAATCTTTGCCACTTGAGTGAACAGTCCAGCTTTTTACTTGGTGGTCACTAAGCTCTGTTGGGCTGTCCATAAAATAGGCTAAGTTGGGGGCAGTGAAGGTATATTTATCTTGGGTTTTTTGTAGCTGAGTGGCCACTTTCCATGTTGAACTAAAAGGTTCAAATGTTACTTTTATAGGACGCTTCTCATGGTTTGATGCCCACATAAACGTAGCAGGAATATTCAAGTGAGCATGTGTTCTGTCTATTTGAGCATAAGTACCATCAGCGCGGTCACCAAATAAGGTGTACGTTACGGTTACCTCACCATCGTGATTGTCGATTGCCCACTGATAAGGGTTAGGTCGCGTAATTTCTAAGGGCTCGCCCATACTGTTTACAGCAGTCACGTTATAAACGTTTTTAGCAAATTCATGTAAAGCATAGCGCCCTGGAGAGGTGCGGCTCATTTGAACGGTCAAAACTTGGCTTTCAATGTCTGGAAAGGTTACCGAAATTCGCGCTTCATGATGAACCGCGTTTTCGAAAGTCACTTTATAATGTATAACGTTGTCTTTAACAGGTAATGAGTGACTTGAAAAAGCCACTATTAATGCTAAAAGAACTGTGGGGGCAATTCTCATTTTTTAATCCTAAGCGTTTTATATTGTATAATTATTGGCTTAGTGTAGAGAATTATTACTATTTTTTACAGTAGTACTTTTAACAATAATGAAAGTAAGCAAGCCATATCATTAAAAAAAAGCTCATAATAAACAATATTATAGCGTTAGCATTTTATTGGTGGCATTAATTAACTGATCTCTTGTTTCAGGTTCAATTGAAGCATGGCCAGCAATTGTACTGAACAATGTTGAATTTGGCAGTTGTTGATGTAAGAGCCAAGCATTGTCAAAAGGGCAGACAATATCGTAACGGCCATGAACAATAACCATAGGAATATTTTCAATCTTATGACAATTTTTTAGTATCTGATTTTCCGATAAAAAGCAGCCATGCACCATATAATGAGCCTCATGACGAGAGAGAGTCCAAGAAGAATCATCGCCGGTGAGTGCAGCAACAAACTCTTCGTTAGGCTTTAGCGTGCAACAACGGATCTCCCATTTAGCCCATGCTTGTGCAACTCGCTCTGCGGCTATTTTATCGTCACCTGTCATAATGTCGTAGGCTGTTTTAACACCGGTCTGAATTTCACCATTAGGCAGAGCATCAAGATACTCTTGCCAATAATCAGGAAAAATTCGAGTACCACCTCCTCCTTCAAATGCCCATCGAGTATCCTCGGCACGGCCTAAAAAAATACCGCGTAATACCAAGCTGATCACTGATTCAGGGTGAGTTTGTGCATAGACTAAAGCCAGTGTTGATCCCCAAGAACCACCAAAAGCATGCCATTTTTTAATTTTTAGCTTTAGACGAATTTTCTCAATATCGGCAACTAATAACTGAGTATTATTATTATCTAAACTACCAAAAGGCAACGAACGACCACAGCCACGTTGGTCAAATAATATAATGAGATATTTCTCAGGATCAAAAAAACGTCGGTCATTGGCTGAACTCCCCGCTCCTGGTCCTCCGTGAATAAAAACAACGGCTTGTCCTTTTGGATTACCACATTGTTCTACATAGAGTTTATGTTGGTCACCAACGGGTAATAAAAAATGATCAAAAGGTGTGATTTCTGGATAAAGTTCGTTCATTGCTACGCTCATCGTTAATAATGAAATGAATTAATCTCACTAGGGTTAATGTTATCGCTATCTAGCTAGTTCATGAATAAATACATAGTTACACTGGAGTATAAATTATTTATAAAGTGCAGGTAAATCGGAAGGTAAATACCACCGCTACTATAGCGTGATACACCTAAAATAATGGCTAAAGGAAATAATACCACGAGTATGTTTATATCGTACTGGCCCGCATGAATTAAAGTAAATAACACACTGGTTATAATAATCGTAACAATAACACCTAAAGGCGAGCTTGCTAATCCTTTAAAGATAAAGCCCCTAAAAATAAGTTCTTCAAAAAATGGGGCGGCTATCACGACGGCAATAAAGAGCAATAATAGATAATCAGTAGTGTTATAAATATTTATCATACTTTGTGGCGTTTTTATACCTAAGGCATCTGAGGCAAAGTAAGAAAAGATAAAATAACCTATTAGGGCAACATTATAATTAATGAAGTTGGCTTTATTTGGCCATTTGTTAAAACCTAAATAGGCCGCAGCTGTTGTTAGCTTTCTTCTTGCTGCGCAATAAAAGATCAAGGGGGTTAAACATAAAGCCGTGATCAGATAGTTAATCGCATTAAAGTCACCATCGAGTGCTAACCTTTGACTTATTTTTACCCCAGCGGTTAGGACGCGATCTATACTCATTGCTGGTGCGGCGACTTCTATGCCTGCGGCTATAGCAAGAACAGTAATCGAAATAATAAAGTAGAGGATGAAAAACAGTAAGGTTAACCCTAACGTTGCTGTAGCGCTCCACGAGCGACGAGTTTCAGTTAATGTTACCGCTATTTTTTGTGCATCAGCTAACATTGCTTTTCCTTGGTATTAGGACATAAAGAGAAAACATTCAGTAGTATCATTTACAGTAAATAGGCAAAGTGTTTTTTCTCTGCTGATTAAGTGCTTGCAGTGCTAAATATTTAAAAGATTAGCGAGTTGGGAATTACGTTACAGTGCGGTGAAGTTATCTTTTTCAGTTAAATTAAATTTTTTAATACATGCTTGGCAGATACAACTTTTACCCTTGGCTTTATCGGGAACTTGTTGAATTAAGGCTTTGGGCACTTTTTCTAAAGTGCACCAACATTGCTGAGGTGAATCGACATCACAACAATTTTTTTGTTGGCAAAGAGGGCAGTTGCTGGTCTCTATATTTATAGTCATAGATTATTTACGCTTGAATTGTAGGGCGACAGTGTAGCTCGACAAGCATAGCAAGAAAAACCTAAGCTGACTTTACTTTTATAAGTAGTGTAGTTTTTTGATTCGCATGGCTAATGTTGTTAAAAATGTTGCTTTATTGACCTCATTAAAGGCAAACTAGCTAGATAATAAAAACAAAAAGGATTTTTTTTGCGTATTTTCAATTCTTTACCCCCAATAAAAATATTTATCGTTAGTGCCTTATTACTCTTACTGAGCGGCTTAACGCACGGCGAAAAATATGATGATATTTATATTGAAGCAGCCCCTACTTGGGTTGAGTCTCGTGATATCACACTAACAAAAGACATTCCCGTAGACGAAATAACCGATGGTGTATTTTATCAATTACTGGATTCACAAAGGAAATTATCTGAAAAAAAACAAAGTGCTTGGTATTCTCGCTATGTTCAAACAGTTGTAAACCAAGCTGGTGTTGATTATATCTCGCAAATAAATCTCGATTTTGACCCTACTTACCGAAAGCTGGTACTCAATACCTTGTTCGTTATTCGAGATGGGCAACGTATTGACAAATTGTCGAGTGCAAAGATTTCATTATTAAACCGAGAAACCGAATTAGAAAATCAAATTTACAATGGCTCCTTAACACTCAATATCCTTATTGACGATATTCAAGAGGGTGACACCATTGATTATAGTTTTACGCGTTATGGCGACAACCCGGTTTATAAAGGTATTTTCGCTTATAGCCGAACACTGAGTTGGAGTGTACCAATACGAGATCAATTTGTTCGAGTGCTTTGGGGGAAAAGTAAGCCTTTATTTTCCAGCACGCGCAATGTGTCAGTGCCAATTACTGAAAAAAAACTGGGTGAGTACACCGAATACCAAGTGCATATGCATAACGCTGAAACACTGTCATCAGCAAGCGAAGTGCCGGGTTGGTATGAACCTTATGGCTTAGTATCATTTAGTGAAAGTAAAAACTGGGGCGATGTTGCTGTCTGGGCTGAAACCTTATATCAACCGAGTGAACAACATAAAACGATTATTGAAATTGCTAATGAGCTTCAGCAAAAAAATAAAAGCCAAGCAGAGCAAATTGCAGCAGCATTAAAATATACACAAGACAATATACGCTATGTTGGCTTAGAAATGGGGGTTAATTCCCATTTACCGACACCGGCCCATGAAACCTTAGCGTTGAAATATGGCGACTGTAAAGACAAAGCCTTATTGTTTATTACGCTGTTGAAGGCATTGGGCATTGATGCATATCCCGCCTTAGTTAATACCGAAGAAACTAAATTTCTTGTTGAACAACTCCCTGCGGTTAATTTGTTTAATCACGTTATTGTTACCTTAGAATTTAATGGTAAACGTATTTGGTTAGATCCGACGTTAAGTTATCAAGAAGGGCGTTTAGCGTATCTTTTTCAACCGGATTATGGATTTGCCTTGGTAGTTAAATCGGGAGAAACAACATTAACATCAATGGCTAATAGTCAGTCAAATTCTTATACTCATGTTGAAGACCGTTATGTTATTAGCGAAAATGTTGAGCAAGCAGTGCCCTATTATATTGTTAGTGAATATTTAGGTGATACCGCGCAAGCTAAGCACAGTCAAATTGAACAAGCGGGTAAAAAGAAACTTTCCACAGACTATGAAACCTTTTATCAAAGTACTTATCCTAAATTAACAGCTACTTCCGCCGTTGATATTACAACAGATTATTCAACAGGCGTTTTGAAATTAGCCGAAAGCTACACGATTAACGAATTTTGGAAAAAAGGAGAGGTTGATTATGAAAGAAGCTTCTATCCTACGGATATCAGAAATGCTGTTTATAAGCCCAAGCAAGTCGCAAGAGTTGCGCCGCTGTGGTTCGCTTACCCAAATAATATTATTAATAAAATCACCTTAGAATTCGAAGAACAAAACTGGGAATTTGATGATGATAGCTTCGTTGAAGACAATGATTTTTTCTTTTTTAAACGCGATGTTTCCTTTACCGATAATATCTTAAACTTAACCTTTGAATACCGCTCTAAGACTGATCATATTCCGGCAAATGAAGTGGAAAGTTATCTTGCTGCAAGAAAAACGTTAAGAAGTAAAGCTTACTACGGCATTACTAAATATGCGAAACAGACAGCCAGTACGGTTGACGTTGACGATGAAGAAAGCCCTTTAGCGAGTTGGATGCTTATCGCAATGTGGACTTATGCTATCGGCTTGGTTGCACTTCTTGTTAGCTGGCGAATCGAGTCTAATAAACGACCGGTATTTGCTAATAGTCATTTTTTTCCTGTAGCATTAGTTAAATTTATTACCCTGTCATTTTTTACCTTTGGACTTTATAGTACCTATTGGATGTATCGAAATTGGCAGGTTATTAAACAAAAGCAGCAAAGCGATATCATGCCAATCGTACGAGGTTTCTTTTCTATCATTTGGTTCTATCCACTATTTTTAGCATTAAAAAATGACAGTATTGAACGTTTTGATAAAAACAAAGTGATGCTGCCTTTTATAGCGGTAATTTTTGCATTGGTGTATTTAATACTCTCATTAGTGGGTAACTATACAGAGCAAAAGGTTCTGAATGTGTTAATAATGCTATTACCTTTACTCTTCATTCCTTTTGTAAAATACATTAATAGTATTAACGATCGAAACAGTGAGGCCATTCAGTACAATTCAAGATGGAATGTACACAGCATTGTTGCGATTATATTATGTTTACCACTGCTGAGTTTAACCATCGCCCAAGAAACGCCTTTTTTGCCAAGTGATTCGGTTATTTCGCAAAATGAAATTATGCAACACGACATGAAATATCTTTATCGACAGAATGTTGTTGCTGCCGATGAAACGATCCATTATTTTTATAGTGATGCTTTTCTAACTATTCGTGATGACGGAAATGGCTTTACCGATAAAGAAGTTTTCTCTTATTGGCAAGATGACAATGATGGTTTCCAGCTTGAAAAAGTCCAATTTCATGAGATTAAAGACATCAGTGTTACATATGGCAAAGCAACAGATGAAAATACCATAGTGACGGTTACTCGTCTTGATGACACTAATTTTAAACTGTTTGTTGCTTCGACAAATGCAGGCGATAAATTATTTGTCGATAAGTTAACGGCACTCTGGGAGTTAGCTAAGATACGTTAGCGGTATCTTTGTAATGGGATAAGTAAATGATGGGCATTTCAATTGAGAAGATAATCATTGAGTCTTTAGCATTAACTAAAGATGGAGTAGGAATTTTCAATAGAGATGATCGTCTCATTTATTGTAATGATGCTATTGGTCGATTATTTGGTATGTCTGCTAAAGAGGCGCTTAACAAAAGCTTTTCTGAGCTAAGTGCAGACTGCTTCAATAGTTCAAAAGGGATTAATATTGAATTTACAACTTTAGAAGCTTGGTTATCTCATGCCTCAGCGAAGAGAAGAAGTTGTCCTTATCGAGCATTTGAAGTCGATACCCAAGATGGTAAGTGGTTTCTCGTTACCGAACAGATTGTTCACAATGATTACCTTTATATGTACATCACAGATATTACAGAAAAAAAGGCAAACGCGAGAGCGTTACAGCTTATGTCTGAACAATTTCAAAAGCTTGCTACTACCGACTCTCTTACCGGTATTTATAATCGCCGTTATTTCTATGAAAAAGCCGAGGCCGAGTTCAATCGAAGTAGCAGGAAAAACAAAATATTTTCAATAATGTTTTTGGACTTAGATAAGTTCAAGCATATTAATGATAAATTTGGTCATGCTGCCGGTGATGCATTTTTAAAGGGTTTTGCAGACAATGTTCAGACGCACCTCAGAAGCTATGATACTTTTGCTAGGGTGGGAGGGGAAGAATTTGCCATATTATTACCTAATACCGACAAAAATAATGCCCGTATCATTGCCGAACGAATAAGAGCATCAATAGAAACCCTTATTATTCCTTTTGAAAATCAATCATTAAAGATCACAGTATCAGTGGGTGTGGTAGAAAATTCAAATGAGATCAAATCGATTGACCAAATAATGAATAATGCAGATAAACACTTATACCAAGCGAAATGTAATGGTCGTAACCAGATTTGTTAAGAAGGGAGTTAACAAAAATCTGCATATCTACTGATGAGTAGTGCTTTATAGGGCGTAGTTCTTAGTCGAGTCAGTAGACGTTAGAATAACAACTCGAATAGCGCAGACTAAGATACTATTATTTATCACACTACCGCCAAGCCGGTCGCTACTCCTTGAGCCCAGCACGCTTGAAAATTATAACCACCCAACCAACCCGTAACGTCAATCACTTCACCAATAAAATATAAGTCATTGCTCTTTTTGGCGGCAAACGTTTTTGAAGATAATTCGTCGGTATCAACACCGCCAAGTGTAACTTCCGCTGTTCGATAACCTTCAGTGCCATTAGGCTTGATTTGCCATTGGTGAATAAAAGCATGAATGGCTTGAATTTCTGCATGGTTGAGTTGGTTAACCGCTTTGTCAGGAATGTCTTTGCTTTCAACTAAGCACTCAATGAACCTTTTTGGTAGTAAGGTCGCGAGCAAATTTTTAAGCGATTTTTGCGCTTGATGCTGGCGCCATTCAGCGATGATGTCATTTAAGCTGTGATCGGGTAACAAATTAATGGTTACTGCTTGACCCGCTTGCCAAAAAGAGGATATTTGCAAAATGGCGGGGCCAGACAAACCTCGATGGGTAAATAAAATATTTTCTTTAAAGGTTTCGCCGCTGTCACTAGCGACTTCGGTAAATATACTTATACCAGATAAACCATCAAAGCGGGTTTTATCGTGATCATGTAAAGTAAAAGGCACTAATGCCGCTGTTGTTGGTAATACATTCAAGCCAAACTGTTCTGCTATCCTATAGCCAATAGGACTTGCGCCAAGCTTTGGCATTGTTAAACCACCAGAGGCGACCACTAATGATTTACAGCTATAACTCGCTTCTGTTGTTTGGACTTGGTAACCACTGTCAGTTTTAGTGACTGAAAGTACTTCATTACGCATTTTAACTTCAACGCCTGCCCAATCACATTCGGTCATCAAAACGTCAACAATATCTTTTGCACTGTCATCACAAAATAACTGCCCTAATGTTTTATGATGATAATTTACGCCATGGCGTTCAACAAGTTCAATGAAGTCTTGTGCTGAATAACGACTTAATGCTGATTTTATGAAGTGAGGATTTTGGCAAATATAGTGTTCAGCACCGGCATTTTCATTAGTGAAATTACAGCGTCCGCCACCACTGATCAGTATTTTACGGCCTGGTTTCTTGCCCATATCGACGACAACGACTTTTTTGCCTCGATAACCAGCTGTTGCGGCACACATCAATCCTGCAGCACCGGCACCAATAACTAACACGTCAATTTGCAAAGCATTTTCCTATGATTTTAAGTTTACTTTATTTCTTATAAATCATTATATCTTGAATAGTCGTGTTATTACACGAGATGTTGTTTAAACAAAAAGCCGCCAAGATAAAGAAATGCAAAGATTGTGTAAAGGTCAGAACTAATCAGCAGCACGTGACTCTATTGTCATTGAAACTGCCAAAATTTCATTGGCAATATTTAAACAGCTAATAAAGCGCAGACAACAATAAAGAGTTAGGTGAGTCAATGAATACTAAAAAGTACATACTTTGCATTAAAAGAATAAAGTTTTTAATGGTAACGACGGTAATATTAAGTCTTTCAGCCTGCGGTGGGTCTGATAGTGACTCTAATGCAGAAGGTTATGTGAAGCTCTACAACACCACGAAGAATTCTCCTGCGATCTATTTAACGATAGATGAAGATTTTTCGACCAGTGACGATGACATTGAGTTTACTTATAACGGTGTCCCTTATGGCAGTGCATCAAACGCAAACATTGTAGATAATGGTTCTTACTTCTATGAGCTGGCGTGGCAAGATGGCGATAGTACAGACAGTAGCGACTTAACGGTCGTTTATACCGATAGTATAAAAATTAACAATGATGCGATTCAATTGATTGTTATCGGAGAAGATATTTTAGCGCCTTCAGTGACCACTTACGATATAGATATTATTGATGATGAAGATGATGATACCTACGATCGCTTCAATTTTAGAGTGCTGAACATGCATGACGATAGCGAAGGTATCGATGTCTATTTATCTAAAGCCGATGAAACCTTCAATGAAGCTAACTTTATTGGTAGCTACAGTTATCAAGAATTATCGGTTAATCAAAAATTTGACCAAGATGATTATATTTTTTATATCACGACACCAGGAAGCACTGAAATTTTGTTTCAATCGAATGATATAAGCTTTTCATACAGTAGCCAATATATCATCGCAATACGTGAAAATGATGGTGTGGGAAGCTCACCATATATGCTTGATAAAATGTCTAATTCACTCATAGAATCATTTATTAATACCGACTCAGAAGCAAAACTTAATGCGTACAATGCGATTGGTAAGCATGACTTGCTACCTGATTATCAAGGTGAATTTTCCTTATATTTAAATGGTATAGACGACTCTCCAGAAATTGAAGCCTTATCGTTAGGTGTGTTAAGTCAGCCTATTGAACTTGCTAAAGGAGACTACAGTGTCGATTTGGTTGTCGGTGATGGAAATGAGGTATTGTTGAAAAACCATTTACTTTCTTTAGGAGAAAATAGCCATAAAACCGCTTTCTTTTATATTGATGAAGTGGCCGTCGATGACGATGGAGATGGTGATGTTGATGAAGACGGTGATGGCAATATTGATGAGATACAGCTAGATGTGCATTCGTTAGTTGTTAGTAATAGTAGTAGAACAAGTATTTATGATCATGAAATTAAAATGGTTAATCTTGTCGACAGTACTGAATTTGGTGCGTTTACTATTTATTTTGTCCGAAGTGATGAAACCATTGAGAGTGCTTTTTATAAAACAGCCGTTAGCTTTGCCAACAGCGAGCTCGTGTATTTAAAAAATAATACCTACCAAGTTTATGTGGTTGCTCAAGACAACAGCAGTGAGATCATCTTAAATGCTTTTGAACTTATCCTAGATGAAGAATCTAAAGAGCAATTTATGGTTGTTGAAGTTGATGATACTGCTCCTACTGGTTATAAAGTGAGTTTGTTTGATCAAACAATATAATGTTGGTATCTGATAAAATTATAATCGCCGATGTAGAAATTTTTCCGGGTAGTCGAGAAGTTTATTGCTGCAACCAGTTGGTTACACTGACCGGATTAGAATTTAATTTATTGTGGTTGCTGATGAGTGATTTTCCACAACTAGTTACCCGTGAAAGTATCGCTGAGCATATATTTAAGCGTAGCCTGGTCGAGTCCAATCGAAGTATTAATATGCATATTTCAACCATCAGAAAAAAGTTATTGGTGAACACTGACAAATCACGGATTAAAACTTTTCGTGGTGAAGGATATGTTTTTTAACGAATAATGAGAGGTTATTATTTAAAAAGGCTTCATATAGAAGCCTTTTTTATGCGGTATATTATTGATTGTGACTAAACGGGTGCGCCCGTCATGATACTTGTAGTACCTACTTTAGCCATTTCGGCTAAATCTTTATCAACAAAAAATAAAGCATGGCCGTCTTGACCTACTAAGTTAATTTTATCTAAGACACTTTTAAACAAAGTCTCCTCTTCATGTTGCTCAGCTACATACCATTGCAAGAAATTAAACGTTGAATAGTCTTGGTTAGTAAAGGCTTGATGCGCTAAAGAATTGATACGTTCGGTAATTGAACATTCATGTTCATAAGTTTTTTCGAAAACGTCAGCTAATGACTTATATTCGTGTGGCGGTGCATCTATGGTACCTATAATAGGTAATGCCCCTGTTTCACTGACATAAGTAAATAAGCGTGTCATGTGGTCCATTTCTTCTGCCGCATGTTTACGCATAAATATTGCTGCACCTTCAAAGCCTTTTTCTTCACACCAGGCACTCATTTGTAAGTACAAGTTGGAAGAGTAAAACTCTAAGTTGATCTGTTTATTTAGTTGTTTGACCATTTCAGGTTTTAACATGTTGGTACCTCATTAAAAAATATCAGTAAATTTTGCCTGTTCTATGGCTGGGACACAAGCTATAAAGTGTAACATTTTTGATTTGTAAGATTTAAAAGTCATAAAAAACAATATGATAAATAACACAAATCATTATCATTACATCTTATCTATAGTGTTTTTAGAATAGATTCAGCGGTACTTACTTCAAATTCTTTAGGCTTTTCAATATGTAAATTCGTTACTGTACCGTTTTCAATGACCATAGCATAACGCTGAGAACGTAAACCACCAAATCCTGCGGTCTCCATACTTAAACCAAGTGCTTTAGTGTAACTGCCGTCGCCATCAGCAAGCATCATAATATTTTCAGCATTTTGTGCTTCGCCCCACGCATTCATTACAAAAGCATCATTTACCGATAAACAGATAATGGCATCGACACCTTTAGCTTTTAATTCATCCGCTGATACCACATAGCCGGGTAAATGAGCGGCTGAACAAGTTGGGGTGAAAGCACCGGGAACGGCAAATAGCACCACTTTTTTGTTGGCAAAAAGCTCATCGGTATTATGGGTAATCATGTTGCCGTCTTTTAACTGTGACAATTCGCCTGAAGGCATGGGTTTATTTTCTTCAATCATAAAATTCTTCTCATTTAACGTTAACTATGTTGATGGGGTAAAGGCAGTATTATCGCTTTACATAAAAAATCTTTGCTGTTTGCAGAACGCGCACAGTCTTTACAAATAAAACATGGTTTATCAACAATACGAGCAAGTTCGTGAAGACTTTTTTCTATGTCTTTTTTTTTCCACTTACAAAGCGCCTTTGCCATAAACTATCCTAAAATGAATATCATTACTTGTTTCATTTTAGGATATAGCGCACCGACATGCATCTATTTATCGTTAAAAACGGTTAAATTAATTAGCAGCATGATTAAGTGTTATGCGCTTTTATCGAGCGTTAAGCCAATATCGCTAACATGGTTATTCACATCAATTGAAATGATATTAGCAAGCTTTTGAGAGTTGCTCACTTCTTCATCAACATTACTCATCGCTTGCTCAAAAGCGATAAAATGTTGGCGTTGCAGCGTTATTTGCGTCAGAGAGTCTTGTGCGACCGTGGCGGATATTTTAGCCTGTCCGGTCACTTCTAACGCAGTTTCTTGTAATTGGTCAGCAATTGTTTTTTGATTGAGGGATGCTGTTTCTATATCAATAATTGTTTTTTCAATTGAATTACTGGCACTTTGCAGTTGGTCTAAGCGTTGTGATATCTGTTTAAGTGAATCTTGAGTTTTACCGGCTAGTTGCCTGACTTCATCGGCAACGACAGAAAAACCTCTGCCGTGTTCACCCGCTCTTGCGGCTTCAATTGCCGCGTTTAAAGCCAGTAGGTTAGTTTGGTCGGCAATGGCACTAATAACGTCAACAATAGAGGTAACACTATCAACAGATTGAAAGAGTGAGGTTATTGCGCTTTTACTTTGTTGTGCCGCGATGCTGGTTGAGTCGCTTGCGGCGAGCACTTGTGCAACTCGGCTTTGACTTGTTTCCATTGCCTGTTGAGTCGCTTGTGCGTTGTTTACAACCTGCTCGGACAACGTGTTTACCGTTTCAGTCGCTTGGCCTAATGCATTCATAATTTCACGAGCACCTTGCACATGCGTGCTGGTACTATTTGACGATTGATAAATGTTTTTAACTTGGCTTTCCATGGTTGTTAATGCTTTGGCGACCAAATCAAGCTGTTGTGCTTTTGCTTTATCATCTTGTGCAAGTTTGTTGACCATTTTATTAAAACTGGACGATATTTCTCCAAGCTCAGTTTCCGCCGAAATATCAGTAATGTTATCAACCTTTCCTTGTTCAACAAGTTGAACAAAGCCATTTCGTAATTTACGTAACGGATTTAAAATAACACTGCGTTGCAACCAGTAATTGGCGACTAAGAAACAGATTAAAAAGGATAGCAAACCAATAACTATTCGATAAAGTTGCTGATTCAACACTTGTTGTTTTTTTAGTATTTCTGTTTCAGCGATAAGAATAATATCTTCTAATGCAGTAACATTTTTCTTGAGTAGTGCTAAGCCAGCGGTGCGCTGATTCTGTGAGTTTAGGGTGTTTTCAAACTCACTTTGATAACGATTAATGAGTGAATTGAGTTCATCAATCGCTTCTTCACTGATGTCTTCTTTGTCATCGTCATTGGAAAAAAAGTCATCTTCATCAGTATTACCGTCGCTTTCAAGGAAAATAGCCAATAAAGGATAATTTGTTAATTGTTGATGCCGTTGTGCTAATTCTTGTAAAGCATTTTTAAAGCCGGTATCGCTAATGTTTTGGCTAAGGAACAACTTTTCACGCGTGTTGATTAAATAGTTTAATGCGCGAGCAATATTGCTCACTGTTACTAAATAATTTATGCGCTGCTGTTCGTCTAGCGCCTCACTTTCAGAGGCATATTTTATCAGCGAGTGAGTAATAGCTACCATATTCTGTTCGCTGTTACGAAGCAAAGCGAGTGGGTTACCACTTAACTTACCCATGGCACGATACTTTGTTTCAATATTTTTATTAAGTTTGCCCGCTTCTTCAGTAATGTTATGGCTTAAGTTACCAATATCTAAGCTTGTTGATCGTGTAATTATTTCGTTGAGTTGCTCTTGTGCGGCATTAAGCATGCTGGCATCACCAGTTTGTAGATAGGTTGCAATGGTGCGATAAAACTTAACGGTGGTTAACGTTTTTAATGCATGATATTCAGCGTACTGGCCCCGACTTGATGTAAGAGAAGTTCCAACATGATACATAGTTGCAACGAATATAACGGCAAAAATACTAATGGCAATAACGGACAGTCGTGAAAAACTTGATACTCGCATAGTCAATCCTTGAAGGGTATTCACAGATAAATTAATGCCGATTCTTACTGATCTTTGTTGCGGTTTTATGACAAATGTTTACTGAACAAGTATGAAGTGTGTTGTGGTTAGATCTGATTGATTTTAACTCAAGAGGCTAAAATGTACCGCAAGCCCAGTGAAAAGTGTTTCGAGGGCTTGCGTAAATACAGCGTAGTCCGTTATTCATCTTAACGATTGTTTAAACGAGGGATACAAGGTTAATTGTTTTTAGGAATTGCCTGATTCACATAAACATCAAAACGATTTTTTTCATTTTTATACTGGTTGAAGGCGATTTAAGTGGCGGTTAAGCTTTTGTACTTTGTGGAAATTACCAATAATTCGAACATCAGCCGCTTTACGTTCTTGCATTTCTTCTAGTAACATAATTATTTTTGTCAGATAAAAAATCACTTCAAAGTTTGACTATTTATTTTCTACCACTCGTAAAAAAAACAATCTGAAAAGCTTTTTAAACACATGAATTTCGTATGATAGGTGAGTGAAGAACCTATGGTAAATTGAATTCTTTCGCACTGAGTTATATACGATTTTGGCCATAAATTTTTTCAAAAAAAAGCTAAGAATCAAAAGAAAACTATACAAAACAACTCGAACACTTATCAAAGAAACAAAAGCAGTTACTCATAAAGTTGAGCAGTTAGCCATATATGTGATTACAATCAAGTAGTTAAAGGAGGAGCGTCTGGTGTGCTCATATGCGTGAAAATCTGCTAATAAAGTGGGTGTCAGCTTTATTAAACGCAAGAGATCACGTTTAAAAAAATCACCTAGGTGATATATATTCAGGTTTATTCATTTCTAACAATGAAATAATTTGTTCACTGGATACGGGTTTACTGTAAAAATACCCTTGAATGTAATGACAATTTCTAGAAACCAGGAAGTCAATTTGTTCTTTGGTTTCAGCACCCTCAGCAACACAACTCATGCCTAATTTTTGTGCAAGGCTTATCGTCGCCTCTATTATCGCTTCGTCTGCGTTGTTTTCACCAATGTTAGAGATAAAGCTTCTGTCAATTTTTATAACATCTAACGGGAGTAATCTTAAGTAAGATAGAGACGAATAACCGGTGCCAAAATCATCAAGCGATAACTTGATACCTATAGCTTTTAGCTGATTCATTTTCTCAATCGCTTTTTCAGGTTCAGAGATAAATGCAGATTCAGTAACTTCTAGTTTTATTGCTGAGGTAGGTAAATCAAACTCATTTAATATTCTCGTAATAAAAGTGACAAGTTCTCCTTTACTAAAATGACTAGCAGAAATATTAATGGATAAATAAAAATCAGTTCGAAAGCTACGCCATACTATTAAGTCTTGTAATGCTGTCTTTAACGCCACTTCTGTCATCGAAATAATAAGATTTAAATCTTCGGCTAAAGGAATAAACTCCATGGGAGAAATCATGCCTTTGTCGGTAGGCCAGCGCATTAACATTTCTACGCCAACCGCTTTGCCATAATGTGCATCAACAATGGGTTGGTAATGATTGATAAATTGCTTCTGTTTTACGGCTTGTTTTAAATTTGCTTCAAGAGCAAGTCGTTTAGCTGCTGCTTCAGTCATTGATGGTTCAAAATATTGATAGATATTTCGACCATTTTGTTTCGCACAGTACATTGCAATATCGCTATTTCTTAGAAGTTCAGCTGAATCCATGCCATCTTCAGGGTAAATAGAAATACCAATACTTGAACCAATACAGACCATGGTATCTTGTAGTGTTATCGGTTGCTCAATGGTATCGATAATTTTTTGTGCAATTTGTGAAAGCTTATCTACTGATGAAAAGCTTTCTAGCAATACGACAAACTCATCACCCCCAAGTCTTGCCAGAGTATCTTCTTGGCGAAAGACTTTGGTTAATCGTTGTGTGATAACTTTCAATAATCGATCACCAACATCATGACCTAGCGTATCATTGACTTGTTTGAAACGGTCTAAGTCAATAAAAAATATAGCTAAAATATTTTTGTTTCTTGCTGATAATTCTATTGCATGATCAATCCGTTCAATGAGTAAACTCCGATTAGGTAGCCCCGTTAAGTGATCGTAATTAGCCATATAGCGTAGTTCGCTTTCAGCGAGCTTTTGAGCGGTAATATCGGTCATCACCATAATATAATGAAGACTGTCATTACTGTTTATACCAACATTAATTTTGACCAGTACATTATATTTATCTCCTGCTGCAGAAGTAACAAGCTCTTCTCCACGCCAATGATCATTTACACCTAAACTTAATGCTACATCGCTATAATATTTTATCTTTTTTCTGTCTATACCAATTAATGAATCATTAAAGGGCTGCTCTTCTTCCCAACCAAATATATTCCTCATTGCTTGATTTGAAGTCACCTTGGTAAAATCTTGATTAATAATTAAGACCCAATCTTTTGTATGTCTAAATGCTTCTCCGTAATATTGGGCACGTTCTTCATCAGCCTTAGATTGAGTGATATTGGTATAGGAACCCGTAACCCGTATAGGCTTTTTATTATCATCAATTTCTACAATTTTCCCTAAATCTTTATACCATCGCCATTCATTGTGTTCACCTTTTAATCTATAGGTAAAAGTAAAGGTTACATTAACATCAGCTTTATCAATAAATTGTTGCCAAGCAGCAAGAAAGGTTGCTTTATCATCTGGATGAATATCATTGATAAATACTTTTATAGGGAAGGTATAGGCATTTTCTATTAGGCTTACATTATGTTTAAAACGATTAGCAGAAAAACTATTCGTCTGAGCGTGCCAATCCCATACGTCACTGTTACTACCTTTTAATGCTAGCTGTAAACGGTTTTCTCTAAAGACAACTTGTTCATGAGCAGCCAACAAAGCATCACGTTGTTTACGTCTTTTATTTATCCAAAAACTGAATGCAGAGATAACTAAAATAAAATACAGAATATAGGCGGTAGGTGATGCCCAAGGTGCATAAGAAACGTTAAATTTAATATAAGTTAGTGGTGAATAATCGCCTGTAATAGGCGACTTAGCTCGAATAGCTAAAGTATGCTTCCCTGACTCTAAACTTGGAAAAATAATATGATTTTCATAGGTCGAAGGATAGTTCACAGTGCTGTTACTTGTTAAAGAATACTCAAACATTATGTCTTTAGATTTTGAAAAATCAAAGGTGGTAAAATCAACCCTAATGCCCACATCGTCATATTTAAGTTCTACTACCTTATTTGAGTTAAATATATAAGCATCTTCTAAATGCCGTGTGAGTAAATCAACTTTAGTGACAAAAACATTTTTATTTTTGGTCAGGCCTTTTTCTTTTAAGGCCAAAGGATCGAAAAAAGAAACGCCATTCACCGAACCGTAAACCAATTCATCGGTTGATGATTTTGCATGCGCGCCACCATTAAATTCCATACCTAAAAAGCCATGATGAATACCAAATTTTCTGATATGAAAAGAGCGTGTATCAATCGAATAAATACCATCATGAGTTGAGATCCAAAGGTCTCCTTGTGAGTCCTGCTGTAGACCATATAGATTGTTGTCTAGAATACTGTTTTGATTGTTGAAAGTATGAAGAACCTCCTGTGTTTCTAGGGAGATACCATAAATACCTTTTGATGTATGGGCTACCCATAGCAGAGATTTTTCAGCATCAACTACAAAACTATCAATAAAAGACCACTCAGTTTCGCTCATGTTGATATGTTCATATATTTTCTTAAACGTTTGATACTGAGTATTAAACATCCATAATGCTTTTGTTGTACTAAACCAAATTTCTTTATCCTGATTTGGTGATTTGAAAAAAAACCAAATATCTTTAATGCCAGCATCAGTCATTACTTTACTGAAATCAGTTGATTGACCAGATTCTTGATCAATCATAAGTAGTTGATCCGTTTGAGTGAACCAAAGGTATTTATCGGTAGTGAAATAAACGGGGTAATCAACAGTTAGCTTTTCTAAAAAACTTGCTTCAAAAGGTATTGGTATGATTGCTTTGCTTTTAATTTCAAAAAGTCTTAATCCTACAGAAGTATTTAACCAAATAGTTTTATTGCTACCATAGTGTAATGAAACTATATTGCTTGCGGTAAATGTCGTCTTTGAGTTTTTCAGGGCGAAGAATTGTTCAACGTGTTGGGTGTTTCTATTCAGTAAATTTAAACCATTATCGGTTGAAATCCAGAATAAGTTATCATCGTTTTTATCAGGCAAAATGCCAGTAACATTATTACTGGTTAAGCTGTTGTCACGACCTTTGTAATAATCATAATTCTCAACTAAGCCTAAGTTAGGATTCCATTTTAACAAACCTTGGCTATTACTCACTAGCCAGTAGTAGCCATCTTGGTCGACAATTAATGACTTAACCGTATTATTCGCAAAAGAGGGAGCATATTCATCAAAACTGAATAAGAATTGTCCTTGCTGCGTAACAGCGTTATATCGATAAAGCCCATCCGTTGCACCAATAATTAATAGTTCCTTTTCTATAAAAAAATCCCACACCGATAGATGTTTAAAAATAGTTTGATAATGCGGTAATTCATTCTCTTCTCCCATTGCAAAAAGCGAGTCGATTTGTTGAATATTTAATGAGTAAACACCATCATTTGTTCCCAAAAACAAAGTCTGATTAAGAATACTTAAGGTATAAATTTTATTTGCTTGTATAGGCTTTAGATCAGCACTTTGCGCAGTTACCTTGGTGATTTGAGGTAATTTAGCTACTTGGCCTGTTGATAATTGATAAACAATAGTGCCTTCTTTACTGGCTATATATAGATAGTTGTTATGTAAAATAATTTGCTGTATTGCAGAATCACCTAGATACTTTTTTAAGTTAACAATTTGTTTATAAGCTTTAGTTTTAACATCAATTGTCGCTATGTATTTACTTGTCGCAACCCAAACGGTTTCATCTTTTTGTGGCAAGTAATCTATAACCCAATCATCAGGCTCCAATTGATTAGTATTTAAGAGCAAGTCAAACTCATTAGTGCTTTTATCAAAGCTATATAAACCTTTACCATAGAGCTGTAACCACATTAATCCATTCGCTGACTGGACTGTTTTTCCTGCACTATATTGTGAAAAATCGTTATCAGGTCCTTCTATTTTAGTGAAGGTATATCCGTCATATATTTCAAGGCCAGACTCTGTTGATATCCAAAGAAATCCATCATCATCCTGACTAATACTGTTAATAGATACTTGGGATAGCCCGTCCTTAACCGTAATTTGATCGAGTGTTATTTTGTTAAATTTTGCATAACTAATTATTGGACATAATAAAATAACGGCAACTATAAAATTGATTACATTAAAGTAACTTTTTTTAGGTTGAGTATATTTCAAATTAATACCACTACTTATTAGCTCTGAACAATAAAAGTAAGATAATACTTTTAGGTAAGTATAAACAACTATATGTTAGATTTAAAAATCCCACAACTTCCAGCACTTGTCTTTGTATATGTGTTTCATCATTAATTTATAAAATAACCACGTCGTTTACACTGTTGCCATGTAATATGAGTTTTACCTTTCGAGTATCTAGTAAACGGCATAGGGCCATTAATTTTTGTTGGTAACACTATATCTATCATGTTGTAAGTGATTACATTATAATCACTTGGTAATTGATAAATTGTCAAAAGACAATCGTGAAATTGAATCTATAATCGATTTCATTTTTTCTATAGAAAAAGTCTATCAGTGAGTTTTGTTAATATATTAATGAAACAACAAAGCACCAGCTTTGCATAGTATGACTTTACCTTAGACTTATTAATTTAATTAACTAAAGTAGCAATAAAGGTAAATATTATGTTTAACAAAAACTTTACAATTCCATTTTTATTCACCCCTATTATATTGGCAATTTCCGCTTGTGGGGGCAGTGATAATTCATCACCACAACCCTCTGAGCAAGCAAAATTTTCTTTAGGGATTAGTGATGCACCTATTGATGAGGCGGATTCAGTCTTTATTGAAATAGATGAAATTACTATTTCAGGGACAGAGTCTACAGTCATTACTGAATTTACTAATGACAATAATGAAATTGTAGAAACCATTAAAGTTAACTTACTTGATTTTCAGGGTACAGACCAACTTAAAATTGTTGATGAAGCTCAAGGTGTAACTATGGCCCCAGGCACCTATTCGATGGAATTACTGGTAGTCGATGCCGGCTCATATGTACTGCTTGAAAATGATGCGACCGAATACTCTATTAAAGTCCCTAGCTCTAGACTACGTTTAGGAGATTTTGAAATTGCGTCAACTTCTATCCAAGTCGGCGATACCCCAGCTTATACTATTGAATTTAGTTTACGCGAGTCATTAGTGATGCGCGGTAATGCACCCACAAAAAATGGTTTTATTATTAAACCTCATGGCGTTCACATTGTTAGTGAATATGGAACATTGAAGGGTAATGTTTCTGCTGATAATACTAATTTAGGTAGCTGTATCGTTTATCTATATGAAGGTGAACCAACCGAATTAGGTGATAGTTATGATGCAGATGATGAAACTTTCGTCGGTGATGCACCGACAGCGACGGCACCACTTATTTCAACACTAGTAGCCGTAGATGGAACTTACAGCATAGGGTTTGTTCCAACAGGAAGTTACACTGTTGCACTAATGTGTGGTACAAATATCGATGACAACATTCAATATAACGCCTTAACCATACCTTCTCCTGTTGGAAATTTAGCTACAGTAGGCATTATCAAAGGTGATGTTAAAACGGTCGACTTTTAAATAAACTGATATTAACCGATCATAAGGCCAGAAAGTTAAAAAGTGTTCACTATGAAGTTCTAAAATATATTAAAAAATGTCAGCAACTAGCGACTGCTGACTTAAAGAAAGCCAACCACTATCCTCAACAATGTGGACAGAGTGCTCATTTAGAGTGTTGGTTGAATATCAGAAATTATGATTGTTTTTCTAACTGATTTTACACTGAGAAATCATAAACTATAGATCTATAGATTGAACGAAAGGGTAAACCGTGTAGGTAATTACTTGGATGGGCTTGGAAGGAAGTTCGTTTACAATTTTAGCCCATACCATTTTGAAAGATTTTCAGCACTAGATAGGGAGTAAGTTGTAAACGAGTATCGCTAATTATTTTTTGGGATCGCTTGGTTGACATAAACATCAAAACGATTTTTTTTCATTTTTATACTGGTTGAAGGCGATTTGTTATTTAATGGTGGCGCATAGCTTGGACGTTTAACCACAACACGGTACTTTGCTAATTTCAATGCCGGTTCAAGCAAATCATCCGCATCTAAGTCTTCACCGACGAGTGATTGGAATACGCGCATTTCTTTTTTCACTGCGGCCGATTTTTCACGATGTGGATACATAGGGTCGAGATAAATAACATCAGGTTGTTGAGTGAATGACAACTCTTCAATCGTTGCCGCATGAACTAGTGACATACGACTGGCAATATCACTGACCTCACTGTTCAATTTAGCGCGCTCTAAGCCATTTTCTAGCAGTGCTGCGACAATAGGCATACGTTCTTTCATGGTTACTGTGCAACCTAAGGTTGCCAATACAAAAGAGTCTCGTCCTAAGCCTGCGGTAGCGTCTAGTACATGTGGAGTAAAACCATGTTTTAGTCCTATCGCTTTAGCTATATCTTGGCCGCGTCCACCACCAAATTTTCGTCGGTGGGCAACCGCGCCATCAACAAAGTCTACTTTAATACCACCGAGTTTAGGCTCATCAAGCTTGATCAGTTCTAATTCTTGAAAGTTGACTTGTAATAAAAACAGTAAGTTTGGATGCTTAGTAACTGAAGCGCTGTCACCGATATAGGCTAATTGCCATTTTTTAGCAATTTTTTTAGCTAAATCAACATCGGTTTTATCAAGGTACCCAACCGCTATTCTAGACATATCCATTAATCAAACTCTACTTGAACATTGTTATCGCCGGTTGCATAGGCAACTAAGCGGCTGAGTTGACTCAGTGATAAGTCACTTTCACTTTGCCATTGATTAAAAGCATTTTGAATGGCAACTAAGCTTTTTTTACTTTGCAGTCCGCCGTCAATAATTTTATTGGCACGGAAATAGGCTTCAATGTCACGGGTAAGTAAAAAGGTATCTTTACCGATAGCACGTAAAGCGTAGGGGCCAGTATTGCCCCCTAAACGTTGACCTTTTTTCTTTAAGTAATCCCATAAACCTATCATGTCATTGCTTGGCCATGCCGCAATAAATTTAGCAAAACTATCGTGCTGGCTATTATCGCTATGTATTTCATCAAACATCATATGGGCATTAGCTTGAATAGTTTTTACTTTATTAAAGTTGCGAATAATTCGCGCATCCGCCGCTTTACGTTCTTGCATTTCCTCGGGCATCATTAAGACTTTAGCGAGATCAAAATTAAAAAACATTTCTTCAAAGTTTGGCCATTTATTTTCTACTACACGCCAGACAAAACCACTTTGAAAGATCTTTTTGCTAAAGGCCGATAAAATTCTATCGTCTCCTAACTTGGCAACTAAATGATCTTTTTGGTTATCACCTAATAAGAGGTTGAGTATAGCCGCACCACCTTTACGTTCGGCGGCGCGTTGATAAAGTGAGTCAAATTTTTCCATTATTTAGGGCCACTCATTATCCTTCAATACCACAATGTCTGAGTAAAGCATCAATCTCAGGCTCACGGCCACGAAAGGCTTTAAATAAGACACTGGGTTCTTGAGACCCGCCTTTTTCTAATATATTAGTTAAGAAATCATTACCCACTTTCGGGTTAAAAATGCCTTCTTCCTCAAAACGACTAAAGGCATCTGCAGATAATACTTCTGCCCATTTGTAACTATAGTAACCGGCTGAATAACCGCCACCAAAAATATGACCAAAACCATGTTGAAAGCGATTAAAGTCGGCGGCTTTCAATACTGAATATTCTTCACGCACTTGGTTTAATGTTTGCTGAATATACCCAGAGTTATCTTGTGCAGGTTGGTAATCTTTATGCATTTTAAAATCAAAAATACTGAATTCTAATTGACGTAACATTTGCATCGCAGATTGGTAATTCTTTGCCGCTAACATTTTATCAAGCATAGCTTGCGGTAGTGGTTCACCCGTTTGGTAGTGTCCTGAGATAAAGGCTAATGCCTCTGGCTGCCAACACCAATTTTCTAAAAATTGGCTAGGCAACTCTACTGCATCCCACGGCACACCATCGATACCTGAAACGCCACTGGTGTTGATTTGTGTCAGCATATGGTGAATACCATGGCCAAATTCGTGAAATAAAGTAACCACTTCGTCATGGGTAAATAGCGCAGGCTTATCACCAATAGGCTTATTAAAATTACAGGTTAGGTAGGCAACAGGGTATTGAATATCACCATTGGCTAATTCACGACGACTTTTACAATCGTCCATCCATGCGCCACCACGTTTGTGGGCGCGGGCGTATAAATCTAAATAAAAGCGGCCACGCAAATTATTATCGCGATCGTATACTTGATAAAACTTCACATCTTTGTGCCAAGTGTCGATGTTAGCTACTTGGTTAATTGTCATGCCAAATAAACGATGAACAACTTCAAATAAGCCAGCTACAACTTTTTCTTCTGGAAAATAAGGGCGACATTCTTCGTCTGAAATAGCATAACGGCTTTGCTTTAATTTTTCACTATAGTAGGGCAGATCCCAAGCTTGTAAGTCTGTTTGGTTAAATTCTTTTTCAGCGAAAGCTTTAACTTCATCTAAGTCTTGTTGACCTTGAACCTTCGATTTTACCGCTAGGTTTTCTAGAAAGTCTAAAACCTCAGAGGTTGATGATGCCATTTTGGTAGCAATTGATTTCTCAGCAAAGTTATTAAAGCCCAATAGCTGTGCTAATTCATGACGAAGTAGTAATAGCTCGTTCATGATGTCGCTGTTATCGAATTTTCCGGCATTGGGACCTTGGTCTGAAGCGCGAGTAACAAAGCCACGATAGAGCTGTTCACGTAATGTCGCATTGCTACAATAAGTCATTACGGGTAAATAACTAGGGATATCTAAGGTGAATAGCCAGCCTTGTTTTTCTTGTTCTTTTGCTAGTTCTGCTGCGGCTTCTATAGCGCTGTCAGGTAAGCCAGTAAGTTCACTTTTATCGGTAATATTAACGCTATAAGCGTGCGTAGCATCGAGTACATTATTGCCAAATGTTGAGCTTAACTCCGATAAACGAGTAACGATTTCACCGTATCGTTTTTTATCATTATCGTTTAATGCGATGCCCGACAATTTAAAATCACGTAAGGCATTCTCAATGACTTTCTTTTGAGGAATACTTAATTGTGAATATTCATCACTGTTGGCAAATTGTTGGTAGGCTTGATATAACCCTTGATGCTGTCCCACAAAAGTACTGTATTCAGATAACAGTGGTAAACATGACTCGTATGCGTCACGTAATTTGTCACTATTAACCACCGAATTCATGTGGGATACCGGCGACCACAGCTTACTTAACGTATCGTCAGCTTCGTCCGTAGGCATAACTAAGTTTGCCCAGGTAAATGTTTTTTCTTCAAGCACTGCTGCAATCACTTTTTTGCATTCTGCTATCGCATGCTCAACAGCAGGCTTGATATGTTCAGGCTTTATTTGAGAAAACTGGGGTAAATCTGAAACTGTTAATAATGGATTGCTCATAATGCGGTATTCTTTATTAAATGATGATGTAGATGTAAGACCTTAATGGGAAAGATTCAAGGTGTAGCGCTTTTTGTTTTCAATCTATTTTACTTAAAATTGATCACCTTAAAAAAATAAATGCTACTGTCTATGTTAATACGTTGTTTGTTATTGTTAATTAGGCTCTTTATTTACCCTTTTAGTTCGGATAAATATTTATTTTAATTGTATTTTACTTATACTAAAAATATATGATTTGTCTTCGTCATGAGTTTCTCGAGGTGTTATGTTTCGTTTTTTTTCTGTGAATTCCTTATATTCACTTTTTTTACTGTGCGCTATGCTTTTCACAAATACTGCACAAGCAGAGGTGAATAATTTATATTTAGAAAACTTGTCAGTTGAGCATGGCTTGTCTCAAGGCTCGGTTAAAACTATTTTTCAAGATGATGAAGGTTTTATTTGGGTTGGCACTGAAAATGGTTTGAATATGTATGACGGTTATAATTTTCGCAGTTTACCTGGGCCAGATAATGATTTTGAAAATTATGAAACGTACCGGATTATTCAAGATAAGGACAAATTACTTTGGATCAACATCGTTGATAAAGGGCTAATTACTTACAATAAAAAAACAGATACCTACCAAAAAATTCTACAAACAGATCCGCTAAATAAAGATTATTATATAGCGGATATGATCGAGGGCAACAATAATGACTTTTTTATTGCCAGTGCAAAAACTATCATCGTGTATAACAAAATATCTCAAAAAAGTACGCGTCTATTAGATTTATCAAATGAGCTTCCTGCGGTTAATAATATTTATGAAATATTGTTACATCAAAATATTTTATATATTGCGACACGTATTGGCACTTTTGCCTTAAATGTTGACACTAAAAAATGGAAAAAATTACCTGCCATTACCGCGACTGAAATTAGCTCAGACAGCTTTAGTGCGGTAGGGGCGAATAAAGTATTTAACTTGCATGTAAGTGCGAATAATCAT
The DNA here is from genome assembly GCF_014077245.1 of Colwellia sp. BRX8-9. NCBI lineage: Bacteria > Pseudomonadati > Pseudomonadota > Gammaproteobacteria > Alteromonadales > Colwelliaceae > Colwellia > Colwellia sp. BRX8-9. The sequence continues at coordinate 130,859 of NZ_JACGVN010000009.1, read as the reverse complement.
TTGTATTTGGGTACAGACAATGGTGTTTATAGCTTGCCGGTTAGTAAAATTAACAATTATTTAGTGGGTGATCTTCAATTACCCACTTACAAAATGGTGACTGACGGTGTTTCAAGTTGGCAGTTTTATGACGATGGCGATAACGTATATCAAGGCAGTCATTTAGGGTTGTCTGCTATTGATACAAAAACAGACACCACAGAATTTCTTTTTTCGTTTAATGAGTTTTTTGACCATATTAAAAGCAGTGATGTAGTTGCTATTATGAAAGACAAACAAGGGGCGTTTTGGTTGGGCTCTCAGGCTACCGGTCTTTATAAATGGAATCCTAAACTGAGCTTAGTAACCAACTATCGTTATAAAAAAGACAGTGAAAAAAGTTTAACAGACAACCTTGTTTGGTCTATTACGGCGAAAAGGAGTGACCCTGAACAGTTATGGATAGGCACTCAAAATGGTCTTAATTTACTCGATACGCGTCACGATACAATGTTGCACTATTTAACAACCGAGACCCCTAAAACGATTTATCATCGTGGGAACATAGATCATCTTTATGAAGATTTGGAGCAACGCTTATGGCTTTCTACCGGTAAAGGGGTGGTGTTATTTGATATAGCGCTCAAAAAAATTATTGATATTCCGTATGACGTTAAAGTAAAAGAGCTGCTTGCGTTAGGTCAGTATGATTTCTTTTATGATCGTTATAATACGTTGTGGAGTATTACGGAAAAAGGTGTCAATCGTATTTCATTAACAACGGGCGCTATTGACCCACTTGATGAAATGACTGCGAGCATTGCGGAAGATAAGGTTTTTACTTTACTCGGCTATTTACCTAATAGTGATAAAATGCTTTTTTCTACCAATAATTCATTATGGTTTTTTGATCTTGAAACACGAACAAGTACCATGATTTATCAAAATCTTAAGATTAAAGAAAGTGAATGGATATCTATAGAAAATGTGGCTTTTGATAAAAAAGGCCTGCTATGGTTTAGTTTTGCTGGTAAAGAACTGGTTGGTTTAGACAGTAAAACGTTTGAAAAAAAATATGTATATGACAAAAATAATTCCAATGTGGGACTCAATATTTACGGTTTAATGGTAGACCCTGAAGGTGATCTTTGGTTTTCCAGCCATAACGGTATTTATATGCTAAACGCTGAAACACACCATCTTCGTAATTTTGGTATCAGTGATGGTTTAGTGGGTAAAGAATTCAATAGTGGTGCTTTCTACGAAATGTATAATCATACATTTGCCTATGGTGCCATGAACGGCTTAACCATTTTTGACCCTCTGGTTTTAAAGACAAAACAAGATGATGAGCAACTGAGTGTACATGCCACTAATATTAACGTGTTGTCTCGTGATTTAGCTTTGCCTTTTGTGCTGAGTAATGGTGATACCGTTCAGTTAAACTATGATGATGTCGGTATTCGTATTGACTTCTCGCCATTATCTTACAACAACACGAATAATTTCCTGTTTGAATACAAGTTACAAGGTGCTGATAACATAAGTTATCCATTAACCACTGAAAATCACATTACTTTTCCGAGCTTACCTTCAGGGGAGCATTCGCTGGTAGTGCGTATCCAATCAGCTGAAACTAAAAAATATTCTGAAGCTTTTGTTATTAACTTCGTGGTGAAATATGCTCTTTGGTCTTCGCCGCTAGCTTACTTAGTTTATATTGTGCTCTTGTTGACTTTATTTATGCTGTGGTATGCAAAGCGCCAACAAAATACGCGTTTATTACTTGCCGCACATGAAGAGGTAAAATACCGAGAAAATAGATTGCAGCTAGCCTTAACTGGTAGTAATAGTGAAGTGTGGGATTGGCAAAGCGATAATAACTTAATGTTCGCTAAACGAGCCTCTGAAGAATTAGGTTATAGCGACCTTAAATATTCTTATAGCTTTAATGAGCATTTGTCGTTAATTCACAAAGATGAACGTGAATTGTTTCATTCACGATGGTTACAGTTTTTGGGCGCGGCTGATGTTAAGGTAAGTTTTTCATGTAGTTACCGAATGAAAAAATCCAATGGTCAGTGGTTATGGTTTAAAGACCTTGGAAAAATTGTGGCAACTGACACTAAAGGCAAGCCAACCAGAATTACTGGCGCGTATACAAATATTACCCAATCGTTAGCCGACGCCGAACGTGCTCACTTCTATGGTGAAGCTTTTAAGAAAACCAAAGATTGGGTCTTAATTATTAGTGACAACTTTAGTCGGGTCATCGCGAATGAGTCCTTGCGTGAGGTTTTTGCTTGGCAAGATGAAGAGTTCGCTTTCGATGCGAAATTATTTGGATTAACAAACGATCGTTTTGAGTTTTATAAGACCTTATTTTCTCATTTAAAGGCTGGGGATGATTGGCGAGGTGAAGAGCTAATAACAACAAAGGCTGGTGAAGAATTCCATGTTATTTTAACGGTCAGTGCCAGCCTTAATGAGTCAACCAATAGTATTTATTTTGTTTGTATTTTTACCGATATAACCGCGCAAAAGCATGCAGAAAAAGAGCTGCGTTATTTAGCCAATTATGACCATTTAACGGATTTACCTAATCGTTCATTATTGCTCGACAGAATAAAACATGCAATGGACTATTCTGCCCGCATGTCACAATCCATTGCTTTGTTTTTTATTGACCTAGACAGGTTTAAACAAGTTAATGATTCATTGGGTCATGACTGTGGCGATTTGCTCTTACAAGAAGTCACCAGGCGTTTAAAAGCAGTTCTGAGGGTTGATGATACCGTTGCTCGCATTGGCGGTGATGAATTCGTTGTTCTGCTAGAGTCTTTTCGCGGCCATGGTCAGCTGGGTCGAGTTGCACAGAAGGTGATTACTGCCGTTGGCGAGCCGGTGCTATTAAACGGCAATACCATCAGTGTTGGTGCTAGTATAGGTATTGCACTTTTCCCCGAAGATGCCAAAGATAGTGATGAGTTGCTTCGTCACGCCGATGTCGCTATGTATCATTCTAAGCAACTTGGCCGTAATACCTTTCAATTTTATACACCCCGTATGAATGTTGAAGCAAGTGAGCGGTTACTTGCTGAATCAACGCTTAAGTTGGCTTTTGAAAACAGCGAATTTATTAATTATTATCAGCCTATTGTTGACTCATATAAAGGTAAGGCCGTTGGCGCCGAATTATTATTACGCTGGCAAAGTGGCGACAAGTTAATTCCACCCGATAATTTTATTCCACTTTCTGAAGATCTGGGTTTGATTATATCTATGACTGAAGCGGCTATTTTACGTGGTGTGATAGATTTGAAAAAATGGCGAGCTATTCGTCCTAATATGTACTTATCGATTAATCTGTCTGTTCAGCACTTTCTTGAAGACAATTTAATTCCTTATTTGAAAAGTATTTTACAAACACATAATTTACCCGCTGAAGCGCTTAAGTTTGAAGTCACTGAAAGCATGCTTATTTCTGATCCTGATAAAGCTATTGCAACTATGACCGCGCTTGATAAATTAGGTGTGGTACTTGCTTTAGATGATTTTGGTACCGGTTACTCATCCTTGTCTTATTTAAAGAAGCTACCTTTAAAAATATTAAAAATTGACCGGAGCTTTATTTCTGGCATTGGCATTAACTCTGCTGATGAAGCGATTGTTGCTGCGACGTTAGTCTTGGCAAAAAACTTGAAAATGATTTGTATTGCCGAAGGTGTAGAAAATGAAATACAACTGAAATTTTTAGGCGAAAAACACTGTCACCTTATCCAAGGCTACCTTTATAGTAAGCCAGTTGGAGCTGCTAAAATTGAACAATTTTTGCATGATGACATTATCGCGATAAAAGTGAATAAGCCAGAATAGCTAATTGGCTTGAATAACGCTTGTTTAGCCACATATATAACTCATACATTTTTTTAGGAATAATAACATGACTCAACATTTTGACTTTCTTGCCATTGGCGCAGGAAGTGGCGGTATTGCTTCTGCAAATCGCGCAGCAAAGCTCGGTAAAAAAGCAGCAGTAATAGAAGCTAAGCAAATTGGTGGCACGTGTGTCAATGTGGGTTGTGTGCCGAAAAAAGCCATGTGGTATGCCGGGCAAATTGCCGATGCGTTACACTACTCTGCTGATTACGGTTTTAATGCGCCGTTACAAGGTTTTAATTGGAGCACGTTAGTTAAAAACAGGGAAGCTTATATAGAGCGCATTCATGCAGCCTATGCTCGTGGTTTTGCCAGCAACGGTGTTACTGTCATTGATGGTTTTGCCAAATTTATCAATAAAAACACTGTCGAAGTTAATGGCGAACAAATTACCGCTGACCATATTGTTATTGCTACCGGTGGTCGTCCGAGCATTCCAAGTATTGAAGGTGCAGAGCATGGTATCGATTCTGATGGCTTTTTCGCATTAACAGAACAACCGAAAAGTGTTGCGGTTGTTGGGGCGGGTTATATTGCCGTAGAACTTGCTGGCGTATTTCATGCTTTAGGCACCACCTCACATTTATTAGTGCGTAAAGAAAAGCCACTACGTGGTTTTGACGATATGCTCAGTGACACGTTAGTCGAACAAATGGCAAAACATGGTCCAACACTGCATACCCACAGTACACCCAGTCATGTTGAAAAACACGATAATGGTCAACTGACCATCCATTTGGAAAATGGTAAGTCTGTTGGGCCTGTTGATTCTTTAATTTGGGCAATAGGGCGAGAGCCAGCAACAGATAAAATTAATCTTGAGTTGGCTGGCGTCGCAATGAACGAACAAGGCTTTATTTCAACAGACAAATACCAAAATACGAATGTTAAAGGTATCTATGCAGTAGGTGATAATACCGGTCGTGCACAATTAACACCGGTCGCTGTTGCCGCAGGTCGTCGCTTATGTGAACGTTTATTTAATAATAAACCTGACGAGCATTTAGACTATTCAAATATTGCCACGGTTGTGTTTAGTCACCCAGTTATTGGTACGGTTGGTTTATCAGAAAAAGAAGCGCTTGACGAATACGGCGTAGAAGAGGTTAAGGTTTACAATTCACAGTTCACTGCTTTGTATCAGGCGATGACTGAAGATTATCGTGATCCTACGCGTATGAAACTTATTTGTGTTGGTAAAGAAGAAAAAATTGTTGGCATTCACAGTATTGGTTTTGGTAGTGATGAATTGTTGCAAGGGTTTGCGGTTGCCATGAAAATGGGCGCAACTAAAGCCGACTTTGATAACACTATTGCGATACACCCAACAAGTGCAGAAGAGTTTGTTACCATGAATTAAGTGGCGTTAACCACACCATACAAAGTTGTGTTGGCGTCATCTTCTGGCTATTAATGATGACGCTCGACACTACTTTAACTAGCGCTAATAAATCCGCCGCTTAAAGTGTAAAACGCTCTACTGAGCTGGTTAGAGAATGCGCTAAAGTACTGACATCTTCACTTCTTTTGTGCATATTACTCGCTTCCATAGCATTCTTATTTGCCGCATCAGCCGTTTCATTCATTGTTTGTTCAATTTGCTCACTATAAACCAACTGCTCTTGTGCTGCAGTAGTAATACTTTTGCTCATCGAGTCAATTGCTTTTAAGGTGTCCTCAATTTGGTTAATGGCATGGCTTAATTGCTGACTTTGAGCCACACATTCACTGGCTTGTGTTTGGCCTTCAGAAATCGCCTTGACCGCAATAGTAGTATCTTTTTGTAAATTATTAATCATCACTTGTATTTCAGCGGTGGACGCCTGAGTGCGAGAAGCTAATGATCTTACCTCATCAGCAACCACTGAAAAGCCACGACCTTGCTCTCCGGCTCTTGCTGCTTCAATAGCCGCGTTTAAAGCGAGTAAGTTAGTCTGCTCAGCAATACCACCAATGGTATCTAAAATACTACCTATGCTGCGACTATGCTGGCTAAGTAATTCCATGACTTCCACGGATTCACCCAGTCGAGTTGATAATTGCTTAATACGCTGGCTGTTATCGTTAGCAATATTATTAATGTCTTGGCTGCGTTGTGATGCTTCAGTGACATGGGAAGCGGTAGTCACTGCTTCATCTTTTACCATACTTGAACTAGCAAACATTTGTTCAGCAAGCTGTTTGGCATTATCAATACGGGTAATTTGTTGACTGGCGGATTCTGATATAAACAAACTTTGTTGATTGGTTAACGCCGCAGATTCATCAAGCGAATGGGCGTCTTTATTAATGGCGTTAAGTAATTGAGTTAGATCATCAGATAACTTATTAATATTAGTAATCAGCCCGCCAAACTCATCATCGCTGCGTTTTTCCATGCGCTTTGACAAGTTACCACTGGCGATTAATGCCAAGGCTTTGTTTACTGCCCGTAATGGACCAATCATGGCTTTAGTTGTGACATAAGTAATAAAGCTCGCCATAACAATAAATATTAACGCTAAAACGATGGCTAAAGTTTTTCCTCTTTCAATTTCTTCTTGGGCATTGTTTTGAAAATGAGCAAAACGTTTATTCGCTAATAAAACTAATTCATCTAGCTTGGCATAGCTTAAATTATAAGATTGGGTTGCAGAAAGATAAGCTTCTTTTGCTTGATATTGTAGATTAATTGTTTGTAGTTGTAGTTGGTATAAACGACCTGGTTGTTGAATTGATTCTTGCATCAGCGTCAAGTTCTGCTTAAAGTCATTTAACAGTTCATTAGCATTAAGTGGCTCAGCTTGCTGGACTAAATAAGCAAAATTAGTTTCAATATTATTGATTAAAAAAATCATATCATCTTGGTGTTTAGTCACTAAGTCTGTTGATTCTATTCGGTCAAGCCCTGACATAGTGTTTTTTAAGCTAAAAAGTGAGTCATCAATGCGCGTACCTGTACCAATAACTTCATCAAGTAACTTCTCCTGACCCGTCGCTTCAATAATTTCTAAATCAAGCATATAGGTGCTTGCTTGATAACGAGCATTTTCAAAAGTTTTATAGTCAGCTTGGAAGTCTCTTGTTGCTTGCTGATGCCCTATTTTAGCTGAGAACATTGCTTGAATATCGGTTGAGTATTGTTGATATTGGACTTGTGCTTCTTCAAGAGCCGATTGCATTTTTGCTTGCTTAGTCACTTTCAGGCGTAATAGCTGAACAGTTGCTTGGTAATCTTTTTGTAGATGATTAAACTGCTCTAAACTTTCCTGTAACTCATTAGCATCGGATTGTGTATAAGCGACAGCCGCTTGCTTCATCATTTTCAGCAATTGAACTTGTAACGTGCCACTTTGTTTTTGCACAGGAACGGCTAATGTTTCAACATTATTATTGGCGTCAGAAATTTTACTTAATGAATAGTAAAAAAAGCTACTTGCCGTTAATAATAATAATCCAATCGTAGTAAAACCAAAGATGATTTTTTGTTTTATGGTGAGATTCAGCATTAATTAAGCCTTGTGTTACGTTGCTCATCCTTTAATTGTAATCCGATATTTACTTAATGTGATAAAGGTGTGCATTTATTATTAAAATGTCTTAGATAAAAGCGTTTTACCTAACAATTAAACCAAATTAAATTAAAGGGTGACCTACTGGCCTAAAAGACATCCATATCTTAAGTTTAATTACAGTATCACGGTAATCTTCTCTACTCAATAAAGGTATGACCAGATGGCTTAGCTAAAAAGCTCCCGTAACAACATTGAAAATTAAATATTAATTATAAAAATAAAGCAAGAATAATAAAGCAATATTTTTGATGATTTATTTTTTGGTAATTTGAGCTTTTATTCAAATTAAAGATAAATTAATTCAGCTTTTTTTATCTTTAAAATCGCGCTAAGTCTTACTGTTATTCGCTTATGTTTTTTAGTTATTTAAAGCAGAAATATACCACTAAAAATAATTTAATAATTGTCTGGTATTGAGAGAAAATTCTGGTACTCTCTTACCTCGTTTATTTAAGCAGCACAAAAAATACACAATTAATAAGATGCTGAAAACGTACAGGATAAATTTTTATCCACATAAATAAAAATAATAATAAATATGTGAAAAAGGAATTTCAAACTACCTTTTCTCAATAAAAATAAGATGTTACCTACAAATTTACCGTAATAGCCATTTGGTTGTTATGGTTTTCTACGTTGTTTTCAACATACTTATCCACAATTTCTACGATCTTTTGCGACTAATTTTATAGATTAAGTGGAGAGAATGTACTGAGTATGGCATCCTTAGCCAAATTTCACTTCTAGTCACATATCATCATGACAAATTCTGCTTTATCGCCACTCATTTTAGTAGATGGTTCTTCGTACTTATTCCGTGCTTATCATGTTCCATATTTACAAGCATTATCGACAAAAGATGGTCAACCTACCGGTGCGATTACTGGCGTGTTAAACATGCTAAAAAGTCTGAAAAAAAATTATCCAAATGGCAATGTTATTGTGATATTTGATGCGAAAGGAAAGACCTTTCGTAATGACATGTATCCTGAATATAAAGCGAATCGTCCACCAATGCCCGACGATCTTCGTACTCAAATTGCACCAATCCATGAAATTGTTGCCGCTATGGGGTTACCGCTATTGGTGATTGATGGCGTCGAAGCCGATGACGTTATTGGTACTTTGGCAGAACAAGCGAGTAAAGCGGGTATCGATACCGTTATTTCAACCGGCGATAAAGACATGGCGCAACTCGTTGATAAGCATGTCACGCTTATTAATACCATGACCGATGTAAAAATGGATGTTGATGGTGTTATTGAAAAGTTTGGTGTCCGCCCAGACCAAATTATTGATTACCTCGCGTTAATGGGTGATAAAGTCGATAATATTCCAGGGGTCAATAAGTGTGGTCCCAAAACCGCAGTAAAATGGTTACTTGAGCACGAAAATTTAGAAAATGTGATGGCTAATGCCGGAAACGTAAAAGGTAAGATTGGTGAGTATTTGCGTGAAGCACTTGAGTTTTTACCCCTCTCTTATGAATTAGCAACCATTAAACTTGATGTACCGCTTGAGCAAACCGCTGATCAATTACAGCCAGGCGTTGCCGATGTTGAAAAATTAACTGAGCTATACACTCGATTTGAATTGCGCCGGTTATTAGCAGACTTACAAAATGGTGAATCTGCTATTGCGGGTTCACCCGGACAGCAAACCTCAAGTGTTGACTCGATTGTAGAAGAAACACCTGCAGCAGATGATATTGAAACTGACTATCAAATTATTTTTAGCGAAGCTGAGTTTACTTCATGGCTGACTAAATTAAAAAATGCGGATCTCTTTGCCTTTGATACCGAAACAACCAGTGTTGATTATATGAAAGCCGAGTTAGTGGGCTTATCGTTTTCTATCGAAGCTGGAACTGCCGCTTATGTGCCGCTTATGCACGATTATCCTGATGCACCCAAACAGCTTGACCGTGACTGGGTCTTGGCGCAATTAAAACCACTTCTCGAAGATAAAAATCAAGCAAAAGTTGGTCAGAACTTAAAGTATGATGTTAACGTGCTTTCACGTTACGATATTGAAATGCAAGGTATTACTTTTGATACCATGATCGAGTCTTATTGTTTAAACAGTGTTGCGACTCGCCACAATATGGACGCATTAGCGACTAAATATTTAGGTTACAAAACGGTCAGTTTTGAAGAAGTTGCTGGCAAGGGCGCTAAAAAATTAACTTTCAACCAAATTGAAATTGAAAAAGCGGGATATTATGCCGCCGAAGATGCCGATATTACCTTGCGCTTGCACCAAGCCATTTATGCTAAGTTAGAAAAAAATAAAGATCAATTATCAGTATTTACCGACATTGAAATGCCTTTGTTACCTATTTTAGCGCGTATGGAGCAACACGGTGTGCTAATCGATTCTGATTTGTTGAATGAACAAAGCCATGCACTTGGTATGCGCTTACAAGAATTAGAAATTCAAGCACACGATATTGCCGGACAAACGTTTAACTTATCATCACCCAAGCAACTACAAAAAATATTGTTTGAAGAGTTAAAAATTCCGGTTATTAAGAAAACGCCCAAAGGTGCACCTTCAACCGCAGAAGAAGTGTTACAAGAGCTGGCGTTAGATTACCCTTTACCGAAAGTTATTTTAGAAAACCGAGGATTGAGTAAGTTAAAATCGACTTACACTGACAAGCTTCCTTTGTTAGTGTGCAAGTTAGGTCGAGTACATACCTCTTATCAACAAGCCGTTGCGGCAACAGGGCGTTTATCTTCGACCGATCCAAATCTTCAAAATATCCCAATTCGTAGTGAAGAGGGTCGAAAAATTCGTTTAGCTTTTATTGCGCCCAAAGATCACAAAATTGTCGCGATAGATTATTCTCAAATAGAACTGCGTATTATGGCGCATTTATCTGATGATCCAGGATTAGTCTCTGCCTTTTCAGAAGGGCGAGATGTGCATAAAGCAACAGCGGCTGAAATATTTGGTGTCGATTTGGCCGAGGTAACGGTTGATCAACGCCGTAGCGCTAAAGCAGTAAACTTTGGTTTGATTTACGGAATGTCAGCGTTTGGTTTAGCAAAACAACTTGATGTGCCTCGCCATCGCGCGCAAGAGTATATGGATAAGTATTTTGAACGTTACCCTAATGTTATGGCTTACATGGAGGAAACGCGTCAGCAAGCTGCAGAGCAAGGTTTTGTGGAAACATGCTTTGGTCGTCGTTTATATTTACCTGATATTAAAGCTAAAAATGCGATGCGTAGAAAAGGCGCTGAACGTGCCGCTATTAATGCACCTATGCAAGGCACTGCCGCTGATATCATTAAAAAAGCGATGTTAGCTGTAGATGAATGGATACAAATCCAGCAAGACCCACGTATTCAAATGACAATGCAAGTACACGATGAGTTGATATTTGAAATTCATCAAGACATCGTTGATGAAACAACGGCGAAGCTTGTTGAAATTATGAATGATGCGGTGAAGTTAAAAGTCCCCCTCATTGCTGAGGCAGGTATTGGTGATAACTGGGAGCAGGCGCATTAACTATGCAAGATTATTTTTTTGGTGGTTTTAAAACTAAAATGTAATTTAATTACATAAAGCGCTTTACAAAAGTAGAATGATTACTCTATAATGTAGTTGTTCTTTTGTGAACGCTTGTTGTAATAATTTGTATATTCAAGCTCTCCTCATAGCTTATAAGCCGATGGCATTGTCATCGGTATTTTTTTGTCTAAAATTTGATAACTATATCTTATGTAATTATATTTCAGTATATGAATGATCGACACCACTTAATAACGTATCACTGTCGATCATCCGTTTACGGGTATTTAAAAACAAGATTAACTTTTAGGATCAATAATAGCCTCTATCGGTTTAGGCTTAGTTCGGCCAGACTTTCTTAAGGCATCACGCAGCACGTACTCTATTTGCGCGTTTAAACTGCGTAATTCATCATCAGACCAGCGTTGCATGGCAGAAAGAATTTCTTCATTAATGCGAAGAGGATATGCTTTTTTTGCCACAATATTTCTCACTCAATTGACGATTAGTATAAGCTGCCGGTATTTACTACAGGTTGTGCCGCTTCGTCGCTACATAGAACAACTAATAAGTTACTCACCATAGCGGCTTTTCTTTCTGCATCAAGTTCTACAATTTGACGCTCTTCTAATTTTGTTAATGCCATTTCTACCATACCGACAGCACCTTCGACTATGGTTCTACGTGCAGCAATAATTGCCATGGCTTGCTGGCGTCTTAGCATAGCGTTGGCAATTTCTGGCGCGTAAGCTAAATGACTAATACGAGATTCAATCACAGTGACGCCAGCTTTTTCTAACCGGTCTTGCACTTCAATTTTTAATGCTGCTGAGATTTGAGTCGGATCGCTGCGTAAAGAAATATCGTCATCTTCGTGATGATCGTACGCATAACTTGTGGCTAAATTACGTAATGCGGATTCACTTTGAATTGAGACAAAATCCTCATAATCATCAACCTGGAAAACGGCCTCAGCGGTATCTGTTACTTCCCAGACAATAACCGCAGCAATCTCAATGGGGTTACCATTTTTGTCATTAACTTTTAGTTTACTACTTTCGAAATTTCTAACCCGCAAAGAGACGCGCATTTTTGTGTAAAAAGGGTTAGCCCAGCGTAGGCCTGAATCATGAACGGTACCCGCGTACTTACCGAATAATTGCATAACCCGAGCTTCTTTGGGATTGACCATAAAAAAACCAAACCAGCAAATAAAAATAGCAAGGGTGACCAGTAAACTAATAATGGCAAGTGTGACATTGTTATTTATTATGTTATTAATTAACAAGGTGAAAGTACCAATCTGTAATGCCAATAAAACAAAAATAAACATAATGCCATTAGGCGCTTTGATTTCTTTTTCCGTAATCATATTATTCTCAGTAAGATTTTAACAAGTGATATCATTATGATATCACTTGTTGTTTAATGCAAGTATTAAGCAGAGCAACATTCATTAAATAAGATATTTATAAAAGTTTACGTGTCAGTAAAAGAATGAAGTTATTAGACGTTTGATGATTTTGATCAATTTTGGCGAGTTGAGGGTTAGCTATAATTTTTCCTTCATTATTCAATAGGAAAATACAATGGGATGTTGCGGAGGCTGTGGCGGCGAAGGTCATGAACCAGTGAAAACTGAAACAAAAGAACAGCAAGAACAAGATAAAAAACAAGATAATAAACCAGAAGAGTAGTTAATATTCTTCCTGACAATCATTGAGACAACAGCCGTTGTCTTTTTTTTGTTCTAAATTTAAAAGTTAACAAATAAGTAACAAAGTATTGCAAAACAGAAATATCATTGGCAAAGCAAGTGAGCAAATCATATATTAGAGCTAGATACTGGCGCAGAAGTTGAGCGCGAGAAAATATATTTATATAAATAATAAAGCCACCAAGGAGCATAAATTGAAAAAATGGAGCATCCCATTGCTATTAACTTGTTTAGCAGCATGTGAACAAACCGCGCCAACCACCACCATGGCTGAAGTAACATTACCAGCAGGTGTGAGTTTTGTTGAGCAAGTAACGGCAGAAGCGGGTAAAACTGTTATTCCTTATCAAAAATATACCTTAAGTAATGGTTTGACGGTTATTCTTCATAAAGATGCTTCTGATCCCTTAGTTCATGTTGACATGACCTATCACGTTGGCTCTGCTCGCGAAGAGTTAGGTAAGTCAGGTTTTGCTCATTTTTTCGAACATATGATGTTTCAAGGTTCTGAAAACGTAGCCGACGAACAGCATTTTAAATTAATAACTGAAGCTGGTGGTACCTTAAATGGGACAACTAACGGTGATCGAACTAATTATTTTCAAACGGTTCCAGCTAACCAACTAGAAAAAATGTTGTGGTTAGAATCAGACCGTATGGGCTTTTTGGTTGATGCGGTAACGCAAGAAAAATTTGAAGTACAACGTGAAACGGTAAAAAATGAAAGAGGACAAAGTTATGATAATCGTCCTTACGGTTTATTAGGAGAGAGAGTTGCTGAAGCGTTATATCCGGCAGGGCATCCTTACTCATGGCAAACCATTGGTTACTTAGAGGATCTAGATCGTGTAAATGTTAACGACCTAAAAGCATTTTTCTTAAAATGGTATGGTCCAAATAACGCAACCTTAACCATAGGTGGCGATATTGACGCAAAAGAAACGTTAGCCTTAGTGGAACAGTATTTCGGGTCTATCCCACGCGGACCTGAAATCGCTATGCCTGAAAAACCTACATTCACCATAAACGAAGATCGTTATATTTCCATGGAAGATAATGTTCATTTACCTTTAGTGTATATGTCTTATCCAACCGTTTCTGTTCGCCATGCAGATGAAGCCCCACTTGACGTTTTATCAAGTATTTTAGGTGGCGGCAAAACATCTTTGCTTTATAAAAACTTAGTGAAAAATCAATTAGCGGTTCAAGCTTCAGTGGGGCATCCCTGTGCCGAACTAGCTTGTACCTTTACTTTGTTAGCGTTACCACACCCGGCTTCAGGAAAAACATTAGCAGATATAGAAAAAGTGATTCGCGAGAGCTTAGTTGAATTTGAAGAGCGTGGCGTACAAGACGACGATCTAGCGAAAGTTAAAGCGAGTATGGAAGCAAGCTTCATCTTCGGTTTACAAAGTGTTTCAGGCAAAGTGAGTACACTTGCGGCTAATCAAACATTTAAGGGCGATCCAAATTACATCGAAAAAGATATCGCACGTTATGCCAATGTTACTAAGGCTGATGTTATGCGGGTCTTTAAAAAGTATATTAAAGACCAACATGCGGTGATCATGAGCATAGTGCCTAAAGGCAAACTTGATCTAATTGCAGCACAAGATAATTTTATTCCTGCACCGCGTAGTAAAGGTCAGACATCTGAAACCTCAGCAGAGAGTTTAGTGGTACGCAAAGCGAAAGATAATTTTGATCGCAGTAAAATGCCAATCTCAGCTGCCAATAAATCAGTCGCTGTACCACAGATGTGGAACAAAACGTTAGCCAATGGTATTAAAGTGCTGGGTACGCAAAGCATTGAAACTCCAACGACATCATTATTGTTAAAGATTCCTGCAGGTCATTATTATTCTGACAAAGACAAAGCAGGCGTTGTTTCGTTACTTGCTAGTGCATTAAATGAATCGACCACCAAACGTAGCGCCGAAGAAATGAGCAATGAATTACAAAAATTAGGTAGTTCAATCGCTATCTATGCAGGTAATCAATACTTGAATGTTAATGTCAGTACACTAACTAAAAATCTTGATGCGACAATGGCACTGGTTAATGAAAAATTAATGCACCCAGCATTCATTGAAGTGGAATTTTCACGCAACAAAAGTAATGCTATTCAGGGCGCAATTAATAGTAAGAAAGATGCAGGTTATTTAGCCTCAACAGCTTATCGTCAATTATTGCAAGCTGACAACATTGCAGCAACTTCAAGCCAAGGTACCGAGCAAAGTCTCAATAATATTACCTTAGCAGATGTTAAAGCCTTCTACGAACAGCAAGTAAAACCAAGTGATAGTCAGTTAATCGTCGTATCAGACTTGAAAGAAAAAGCGCTAATTAAATCACTTAACGTCTTTTCTAGCTGGCAAGGTAAAGGATCAAGCTTAGTGCTAACACTGGCTAAACCTGAGACAAAAGCGGGTGTTATTTATTTAGTGAATAAAGAGGGTGCCGCGCAATCCGCGATTCGCATTGGTAAACGCTCAATGACTCAAGATATTACCGGCGAGTATTACAAGTCTTATTTAATGAACTTCACCTTAGGTGGTGCATTTAATAGTCGTATAAACCTAAACCTTCGTGAAGATAAAGGTTATACCTACGGCGCACGTTCTGGTTTTAGTGCTGACAAATTCTCTGGTACATTTACCGCCTCTGCTGAAGTTCGTGCTGATGTTACCGATAAATCAATTATTGAGTTTGTTAACGAAATAAAAGGCTACAACGAACAAGGTATCACCGCGGAAGAATTAAGCTTTATGCGTAATTCAATTAATCAAAGAGATGCGTTGAAATATGAAACACCACGGGCAAAATTAGGTTTCTTAGCGCAAATCTTAGAATACGATTTAAAGCCAAGTTTTGTGCAAGAGCGAGCAGAGATTGTTGAAACAATCAGTGCAGAAGAAATAAATACGCTAGCAAAGAAACACTTAAACTTAGCGGAAATGTTAATGGTTGTTGTTGGTGATGCTAAAACATTGAAACCCCAACTAAAAGCATTAGGTTATGAAGTGATTGATTACGAAATCTAATCTGACTTATTGCTCTTTGAGTGATTGATATAAAGCCTTAACGATAAACGTTAAGGCTTTTTTATGTTCAGGATGAACGTTCATAACAGCTCTTAGGCATCCACGCCTTCGCTGCATTAGTGCTTATTGCACGTCATTTTATTCTAGACAAATCATAGTCCTAGATCCATGTAGACAATGTCGGGTTGCTACGGATTACAAAGAGCGATGATGCTTATTTTAAACCTGCTATCTTTTTATTGCTGAGTATGGCCAGATCAGCTTAATCCTGTCACAATAAATATTCTGCTTATCCGTGTTTAAAAAATATGAAACGAAGTAACTATATTACCCGCGCAGGCTGGGATCGCTTAGATAAAGAACTGAAATATTTATGGAAGGAAGAGCGTCCTCTTATCACTAAATCTGTCTCAGAAGCCGCTGCTCTGGGCGATCGAAGTGAAAATGCAGAATACATTTATGGTAAAAGGCGTTTACGTGAAATTGACCGACGCGTAAGATTTTTAGTTAAGCGAACCGAGGACTTAACGATTGTCTATTATGATGCTAAGCAAGAAGGTAAAGTCTATTTTGGTGCTTGGGTCTCGCTAATTAATGAAGACGACAAAGAACTCACCTATCGAGTGGTGGGGCCTGATGAATGGGACGTTAAAAAAGGTGAAATAAGTCTTGATTCACCAATGGCAAGGGCATTAATAGGTAAGTGTGTTGATGACGAGGTCGTAGTACAGACACCCGAAGGTGAGCGTGTTTTTGATATTTTAAAAATTTGGTATAAATAACCAGCAGACAAAAGTACTAAGGTTTATCGTGCTCTAACTATCGATTGCTCTATTTCCCTTTATTAAAACGCCAAGGTGGCTCAATTTCCTATTTTTTTATGTAATATCCCTTCAAAATCAGTATATTTTGTTGATATTGTTGATCTTATCATTTTATTAACTAAAATATAAAAACAACAAATTCATACAAAAGGATTTATCTATGACAAGACAAAAGCAATCGATTATTAATGAAGAAGTTAATTTTGAAAACGGTGTAGAGTTAATTTCAACAACAAATAAAAAGGGTGTCATTACTTACGCGAACCCAGACTTTTGTAAAATTGCCGGCTATTCCCTTGATGAACTCGTTGGACAAAATCATAGCATTGTAAGGCATCCAGACATGCCTAAGGCTGCCTTTAAAGATTTATGGACTAATTTAGAATCGGGCTTACCTTGGCGAGGTGTTGTTAAGAATCGCTGCAAAGATGGCCGTTATTACTGGGTTGATGCTTTTATTACCCCTATTTTTGAGTCAGGTCAGCTAGTTGGTTTTCAATCAGTAAGAACACGCTTAGACGAGAAAACTAAAAGTAATGCCATATTATCTTATCAAGCACTACAAGCGGGCAAGTCTTTAAATAAGTGGTACGAAAATGCCAGTATTAAAAATGCAGCCTACTTTGGCGCAAGTATAACAACATTGTTCAGTGCTCTTTATTATCCATACATGATGTTTTTATTACCTTTACTACCCTTTATAATTTATAAAAATGAAATTATCGATACGCCTAAATATTTCAAAAAACTCAGCAGAGACTATGACAGTCTTTCACGGTTAATTTATTGTGGAAGCAAACCTCAAGGTATTGCCGATTTTCATTTGAAAATGGCTGAAGGTAAAATTAAAACAATTTTAGGCCGTATTACCGACAGTAGTGATTTACTCAGTGCAGGCGCGAGTACGCTTGAGCAAGCGGCGAGAATAGCTAAAGAAGGTGTTGAACAAGAAACGGCTGAATTACACCAAGTCGCGACAGCTGTTGAAGAAATGGTTGCAACAATCGACGAGGTTGCCCAGAACACCACCTTTACTTCACAAAAAGTTAATCAAGCACATTCAGATTGTGAAATTGCCACAAAAGCCATGCACACCACCATGGAAACAGTCAATATATTGGCTGAAGAAGTCGCAAATTCAGCGTCTTCGGCAACAGAGCTCGCCAGTGAGGTTGAAAAAGTTGGCAGCATAATGCATGAAATACAAGGCATTGCTGATCAAACTAATTTATTAGCACTTAATGCGGCAATCGAAGCCGCACGCGCAGGAGAACATGGTCGAGGATTTTCGGTGGTGGCCGATGAAGTTAGGGCGTTATCAAGCAGAACCCATGCGGCAACAGAGCAAATACAAAGCTCAATATCAGAAATGCAAAATACACTTTTATCATGGGTGCAAACTATGACAAAAGGCAAAGAGTCTGCGGACAGTTGTGTGGAAAAAGCAACAGAAGCTCATGATGTTGTTGATAAGGTATATTCATTGATCACTGATATTTCTGATTTAGCCATACAAATATCGACAGCATCAGAAGAGCAAAGTATGGTTTCTCAGGAAATTAGCCGCAATATTATTAACATCAGTGATGCTTCTCAAAATAATCTTCAACAAACAAATACGGTTGAACGTGAGACGGTTAACATTAAAAAAAGAGCCAATGCGCTTAGCGCTTTAGGGCAAGCGTTTAACGGCTAAGGTAATGTTTAATCGTTATTAAATACAAATAAAATAGCGCCACTTTTATTGTTAAAACGTCTGGTAACGAGCTTTTAAAACGTAGTCTATTATTAAAGGCTGGTAATTTTTGTAGTTTACATTAGCGACCTAGATACCAGAATTATCGCTTCTATTGTAAAAATGCCGCTAAAAAAATAAATTTTTAGCGGCATTAATTTAAGTAGAATCAACAGCTATAAATCAGTGGGTGGTGTTAATAAACGGCTGGAGATGGTTAATATTAATTTTATGCCACGCTAGATAGTCACCTTTAGTCATAGGCTTAGCAATTAGATAACCTTGAATTGAATCAATATGTAGCGTTTTGAGTAACTCGTGCTGCTCTAACGCTTCTACACCCTCAGCAACCACGGTTATGTTAAGGCTTTTAGCTAAGGTTATTATCGTATTAACGATACTAAAGCCGGTGCCATTATCTAAGATTTTATCGATAAAGCTTTTATCAATTTTAAGTTCATTGACCGGGAAAGCACTTAAGTGTGTTAAACAAGAGTAGCCAGTACCAAAATCATCTATGGAAAAGGTAAAGCCTTTTGCTTTAATTTCTTGCATTTGTTGAATGGTATTATCAATATCTCCAGCCAACATCGACTCAGTAATCTCTAACTTAATCTGTGATGGTTGTATATCGAAGCCAGCCATGGCACTAAGTAACTCAGTTTTTAAAGTAGATGAGTTAAATTGGCAATGACTTATATTGATTGAAACACTGAACAACTCGTCAATCATATTATCGGTACGCAGTTGCGCAATTAATGTACAAATATCAAGTAAAACAATGTTTTGTAATTTTTGAATAAGCCCATATTGTTCGGCAATAGGTATAAATTCATTGGGTGCGATCAGCCCTTTACTGGGATGATTCCATCGAATAAGTGCCTCTGCTCCAATGACTTTACCCGAGGTGTTTACTTGCGGCTGAAAATAGGCACAAAATTCATCATTAGCTATTGCTCTAACAAGGTCAGTTTCGAGTTCAGCCTGCTTTTCTAGTAAGGTTTGTAATTCGGGATCATAGAAATTATAACTATTACCTTTTTTCATTTTTGCGCGATACATAGCGGTATCTGCAAACTTCAAAATGTTATCTACTAATGAGTTACCATTGTTAACTAGGCTAATACCTATGCTGCAACTGACCTGAAATGCTAATTCACCTAACTCAAATTTTTCATCGAATACGCTGTGTAATTTTTGAGCGACCTTTTCAGATTCTATAATGGCCTGCTCATTATTTTCACCGACATATTCCAATAAAATAATAAATTCATCGCCACCCACTCTAGCTAAAGTATCCGATGCCCTTATAGTGGCGCTAAGCCTTGTCGATAATTCGACTAAAATTTGATCTCCGGCGCTATGTCCTAGTGAGTCATTAATCCTTTTAAAGTTATCTATATCCAAAAATAATAAAGCGCCGGTCTTGCTTGAACGTTTTATTCTTTCAATACACATTGTCAATCTTTCGTTGAGCATTCGTCTATTAGGAAGGTTGGTTAATGGGTCAAAAAAGGCCAGTTTTTCAATCGCCTTTTCTGCCTCTTTACGCACCGTTATATCTCTAGCTATCCAGACGATATGCCTTTTATTAGGAAAGTTTGGCTGATAATGGTCAAGGGGGGCTGTTCTCCCCTCGAAAGTCATATTACCTTTTAGAACGTCAAGCTGATATTCAAAAATTTGCACTTCATTGGTGGCTAAGGTCTTTTCAATGACCGACATGATTGGCTGTGCATCTTTTTTAGGTAAGGCGTCATTTACATTTTTATTAATGAGTTTGTTAACTGAACCATATAACAATTCATCAGCTGAGCCATAAATATCAGTATATACGCCATCTTCACTCAATATTAAGGTTAAATCAGGCATAACCTGAGTAAAAGCTTGGAATTTTTGATTACTTTTTTGTAGATCCGCAATCAGTCGTTTGGCGTTAAGTGATTCAACATTTTTTTCTAAGGCGATGCTTGAAAAATGCACGAAGTAGTCGATTAACTCTAAATCTTTATCCGTTGGGGATTTAGAAGAGCTATGATAAATGGCAAGTGAACCAAGAGTTTTGGACTGTGTGGAAATAATGGCGGTTGACCAACACGATTTAAGACCATAGCTCAATGCGAGTGCTTTAAAGTCTTGCCATAACGGGGATATTGCGATGTCTTCAACAATGACTCGAGACTTTCTAAATGCTGCCGTCCCACAAGAGCCTACCTTTGGACCAATGCGTACGCCATTAATAGCCTGACAATACTTATCATCAATATTTGGCGCAGCGCAGTGAAAAAGTTGTTCGTCCTTTATCGATAATATTGAGCACCTCGCTGACTTGTCATCGAGAAGCTCTTCTATAGATAAACAAATATCATTTAGCACATCATTTAAAGGCCGACCTAAGGCAATTTTAGATAAGATATCTTGTTGATGAGATAATAGTTTTTTTAATCTAGCTATGTCCATATTTCACCAAGATTATTTATTACATTGCATGTTAATTTATAGCAAAACATTTTCAAGGTCAAAGCCATCCCCACCTTTTAGATAAGGTTTAATTAATTATCCGGCTTTTCACTGGCGTTTGGCAAATATCTAAAACGGGTGGTGGTTTTTTGTAGAAAAATGCATTTTCTCGTTTTTTCTGTTTTTCTATCATTTGACTAAAAGCGGGGTGCTCGGTATTTTTTACGGCTAATAAAATTTGTTGTTCTTTGGGCACATCACTCATCATTTTCATACTTGTCATGGTGGTATAATCTTTTTCAGCAACAGGCTTATCACCCTCAATAACCGATGTTCTAGTTATGGCTTGTACGTGGTTCATGCCATAAACCACACGACCAAAGATAGTCATAATTCGATCTAAATAGCGAGTGGCTTGACCATTAACAATATAAAAATGACTGGTGCCGGAGTCGGCGTCATTCCCCCTAGCCATTGCAATGACACCAGGGCAGTGCGTTAACCAAGCTTTTTTTTCACTCGGGTTATGAGCTAATGAAAATCCGTCTTTAAAACCTGTTTGTTCAGCGAATAAATCATTGTTTTGAATTTTAGTGAACTGCCAGTTTTCATCGGTAGTAAAGTCACCTTCCATGATTAATGTTGGTACTAACTTATCTTGACGACTGCCGTCTTCAGGACCTCCTTGCGCCACAAAACCGTCGATCACTCGATAGAACTTATTACCATCATAATGACCTGATTGGGTCAGTTTTATAAACTGTTCGACATGCTTAGGCGAAAACTGTGGTGCCAGTTCTATGACAACTTTTCCGTGTGGTAGTGTCAGTAATACGGTTCTTGCAACATCTAAAGCTCGCCATTCATCAGCTACTTTTGATGTTTGTGCAGCAGCGCTAAAAATAGTCAGTAATGTACTCATGGCTAAAATAAGTCTGATTTTCATGACGTTTCCTTAATCTTTATTGTTTACCCGCTACTATACAGTAAAAGAGTTGGCGCAAAACCATGCAATTGTTAATATAGCGCGATAGAAACCAACACTAATTTTGAGGTACTCAGTGAATAAAAGCTTTATGACTAATATTATCGCCTTGCTTGCTACTTTAGCGGGTTATTTTTTCGAGCAGTCTTTACTCTTTACCATAGGCTTATTTGCCTTGTCGGGGGCATTTACTAATTGGATTGCTATACATATGCTTTTTGAAAAAGTACCCTTTTTATATGGCTCTGGTGTTATTCCTGCGCGCTTTGAAGATTTTAAAAAAGCCATAAAAGAGCTGATGATGGAACAGTTTTTCACTGAAGAAAATATTGACCGATTTTTGTCGGGTGGTTCAGGTGGTTTAGTGTCTTTAGACTTAACACCCGTCATTGAAAAAATAGACTTGAATCCTGCTTTTGATGACTTAGTTGATGTTATTGAAAAGTCATCGTTTGGTGGCATGTTAGCGATGGTTGGTGGCAGCGAAGCATTACAGCCGTTACGAGAGCCGTTTATTGAAAAAATGAAAATCACCGTCGGTAAAATTTCACAAAGTGAAGAATTTAACAATATCCTCAAGGATGAGTTAGAGCAACCGAGTGTTATGGCGGATATGCGTGATAAAGTCAGTGAAATTATTGATCAAAGGTTAAATGAACTAACACCACAACTGGTCAAGGAAATTATCCAAGCGATGATCCGCAAACACTTAGGTTGGTTGGTTGTTTGGGGAGGTGTATTTGGTGGTATTATTGGCTTTATCGCCGCAGTTACTAATAATTTCTAAGATTTTATCAGCGATTATTTCGCAACAAACGCTGGATATAATTTGTTGCGAAACTTGTCATTACAGACAACAAGGTTATCCTTGTTATTCCTTAGTCCCTTTTGTGCTATTAGTTCCTGCAATTTTTTAGTTTAAACGCTTTAAATTTCACCTTATTGGGGCTATGCTTGCGCTTTAAACACAGGGATTTATTTCTCTTGTTGAGCGAAATCGCCCAATTAAGAACATCCCGTCATTGAATAAGGTAACCGGAGACATGTTTGGTAGCTTAAAGGCTTTGCCAGCCGATCCTATTTTAGGCTTGTTGGCTAAATATCGTGAAGATTCAAACCCACATAAAATTGATTTGGGTGTGGGCGTTTATAAAAATGAAGCAGGTCATACAGCGATTTTAGACTGTGTGAAAGCGGCGGAAAAATATCGTAACGATCACGAAGATACCAAAGTTTATATTGGTCCTACCGGCTCACCTGTATTCAATGAAGAGATGAGTAAATTAATTTTCGGTCACCATAAAGTGCTGCTTGAAAATAGAGCTCGCACGGTTTCTACTCCCGGTGGAACTGGGGCATTACGTGTTGCGGCTGAATTTATTAAGTCTTGTAAAGCTGGTGCCACTATTTGGGTGAGTAACCCAACATGGGCAAATCATACCGGTTTGTTTGAAGCCGCTGGTTTAACCGTTAAAACCTATCCGTATTACGACCACGAAAACAAAACGCTTGATTTTGATGGCATGTTAGCGGCATTAAAAGAAGTCAGCAGCGATGATGCTGTGTTGTTACATGCGTGTTGTCATAATCCCAGTGGTATGGATTTAAACAATGAGCAGTGGCAACAAGTTGTTGAAGTGGCTAAAGACATTGGTTTTTTACCCCTTATCGATATGGCATACCAAGGTTTTGGTGTTGGTTTAGACGAAGATGCCTATGGTTTGCGTTTAATGGCCGAACACGCGAAAGAAATGATTGTTTGTAGTTCATGTTCGAAAAACTTTGGTTTATACCGCGAACGTATTGGCGCTTGTACTATTATTGGCGAAACATCTGCCGCAGTTGATGTTGCACAGTCCGTATTACTTTATGTGATCCGTGTTATTTATTCTATGCCTCCAGCACATGGTGCCGCATTGGTTGAAACAATCTTAAGTTCTGATGAACTACGTACCCAGTGGCATGTAGAATTAAAAGAAATGCGAGACCGTATTAATGGTAACCGTCAACTATTGGTTGATAAGTTAGTCGAAAACGGTGTGACTCGTGACTTCAGCTTTATTACCCGTCAAATGGGGATGTTTTCATTCTTAGGTATAACCCCTGAGCAAGTGCAACAGTTACAAGATGAATATAGTATTTATATGGTCGGTTCAAGCCGTATGAGTATTGCGGGTATTGCGAATAGTAATGTTGATTACTTAGCAAAATCTATCGCGAAAGTTCTATAGGCGCTAAGATTCGTTAACAGCTTTAGAGCTTAAGAAAGAGTTAAAGCCAAAACATCTCGGTGTTTTGGCTTTATTGTTTTTGGTTAACTAGCCAATTGATAATGTGAGTAAGCGGCTATCTTTAGAGGTAAAAATTTCCATCCTCATTAAGTGATATTTTTTCAACCCGAGTGACCGCATTGATGTTTAATGGACCATATATATGAGGATATAAGCCACCGCTTGCAGGTTCCCATTTTATTTCTGGTATAACTAACTCTTTATCAACAATCAAAATAAGTGGCTGCTCTTTGTCTTTATAATATTTATTGGCAAGACGGTTTAACTGACTTTTTGGCGTCGCATGAATAAAACCTTCGCTGGTTAGCGAATCACGCGTTAGCTTACCTGCACTTAGTGCTTGTTGATATTCAGCATTTGATGAGAGTAAATAGATAGACGGATCATTTAGCCCTGCATACATGCGAATAAAAGTATTCGTTAGTATTTGTTGCTCATCTTTCTGGTAAAGGTAGTCAACACGAAATATCCCTTTAATATTGTTATTTTCAATAGCCTGACTTACAACGCTTATTTCTGCTCGAGCAGTCCAGTCAGTACCTGTTAACCATAGAGGAACATTGTCAGCAAGATGCTGATGGCCCTTTCTCTCAAAGGGATAGGTTTTTCCACGTACTAACTCTGCGTAATTATCTGAACGGAGAATTGAATTATTTGCTATTTTAAAGCCCATGGGTTTTCCTGTATTAAATTGTTGTTAGCGATAAAGCTATTAATTGTCTATGTTACCGATAAGTGCACATGCTTTAAATGGTAAACAACAAAGAATATATTTGTTGTCTTATCGCTATTACCAATCAATATGTATTTTGCTGAGTTTTGAATGGTAACGTCTAGATGTAAAATTATGCTACATTAACGGCGTAAATTTTTAGGGAAATAAAAAATGACTGAACAAACCAATTTCAAACATATGCAACTGGCCACCTTACACGAGAGTTTAACTGATAAAACTCATGTCATTGTTGATATTCGTGACGCGGCTTCTTTTCAAGCAAATCATATTCCTGGTGCTATTCATTTGAGTAATGAAAACTTTGCCGACTTCATTCGTGAAGCCGACTTAGATGCCCCCGTTGTTGTTTGCTGTTATCACGGTATTTCTAGCCAACAAGCTGCACAGTTTCTTATTAGCCAAGACTTCAGTGATGTTTATTCACTCGATGGCGGCTTTACTGATTGGCAATTACGTTTTCCACAAGATATAGAACACTAAATAGTTGAGCATAATGTCGGAATATAATTCAGCAAATGAGCTAAGTCCCTTAGTACAAGTTAAACAACATAACATTGCCTTGTTGTTTGCGAATTATTTAACCAGTTTAGATATCGATGCTAAAGTGCAAAAGGATGACAGCGACTATGTTATTTATTGTGCAAGCCATAAAATAGCTCAAGCAAAAGAAATTTTTGCTGAATTTATTGCCGACCCTTACCAAGAAAAATATCAACAAGCTGCATGGCAAAGTGGACAAGTTTCACAAGTTCAAGACAACTCTCCGTCATTAATAACAAGCTTTAAACAGCAGTTTTTGGCTCATGCCGGTGTGGTAACCTTAACTGTTTTTGCTTTGTGCTGGTTAGTTTTTATCGCGAGCTTGTTGGGTTTCGCTCGACCTACTTTTGAATTATTACATTTCTATCCTAAGTTAACGATGGAGGCCTTTTTTGATTCTCCATTACGTCTTTTAGGGCCCGCCCTGTTTCATTTTTCATGGTTACATATTGTCTTTAATACTATGTGGTGGTGGCAATTAGGTGGCAGTGTTGAACGTACTTTAGGGAAGGGGGCGTTAATTAATTTATTTTTGATCACCGCACTGCTCTCTAATCTCGGGCAGTTTATGGTTTCAGGTCCTAACTTTGGCGGCCTGTCTGGTGTGGTTTATGGCTTAGTGGGTTATGTTTGGTGGTATGGCTGGCTAGCACCTGAAAAAGGTTTAATGATCTCTAAGCCCATTATTGGCTTTTTACTGTTTTGGCTTTTACTGGGCTATGCCGATGTTTTACCGGTTAATATGGCAAATACAGCGCACTTATTAGGATTAGTAAGTGGCTGTTTGTTAGCAGCAGTCAACGTGTTATTGATGAAAAGGCATTAGGTCTTTATTAAAAAACCGTAGGTTGAGTTTTACCGACCTACGGGGATCTTTTAATATACTGTTAGTTGTCTAGCCACTGGGTAAATAATAATTTTTTAATTAGCGGCTGACCTGTTTCTTGTGTCAAAAGACTCTTCACTTTTTCTTCACATAAACGCTGGATTTCGTGGCGACCATTAATCGATTTTACTTTTGCTTCAGGTTGCTGACCAATAATAGCAATAATAGCATCGCGCAATAACGGTGCATGATGCTCAACCGTTTCATAATTTGCCGAATCTTCAATCATCAATTCAACGGTGAGACGAACATAGCCTAGTTTCTTTTTTACCGCTACATAGTTAGTGATAATAGCGGGTTCAAAACCAAAGTAAGCATAGTCCGCCGCTTTTACTGAAGATAAAGGAAAAGAGAACGACAATAATGTCGCTAATATTAATAAGGTATTTTTCATTTTGCCGCTCTATTTAACTGGAGAATTGAAAAGACTATCGACTATATTACAATGAATCATTAGCTTTTATTAGCAAATTTGTTCGCTTTATTTATTTTTATAACGCTAAGCGCTAAAACCCCCTCAAGGATAACCCGTTTGATAGGCTAACTTATTTCGTGTGGCCTATTGATGCGAGCTCGTCTACCTTTGAAATCACCACTTGAATTTGGTCGGCAAGGTGTACCAAATTACCAGCGGCATAAATTAAACAATACTGATATGATATGCAGGTTATTGTCTAATAAAATAGTTATTAATTAGTTGTTATGACCCAGTCGCATCCATTATTTCCCATTACTATCGATACAGCATGGCAGTCTCCTTTAGGAGTATCGCTTAATGAAACGCTATTAAGTTGGTTACTCGACCCAAGCTCGTTGACTGCTCGATTAAGTCAATGTTGCCAACATTTTCGTGTTGAAGTATTAGGGCAAAAAATTCAGCCTTGCACAAGAGAAGAAGCAACGGCAGACATTAATGTAGGTGAACAAGTGTTAGTGCGTGAGGTGATATTATATTGCGACAATGTGCCACAAGTCTTTGCCCGCAGCTTACTGCCTTTAAAAAGCTTAACCGGTGAAGAGCAGCAGTTAGCACACTTAGGTAACCAATCGTTAGGACAGGTGCTGTTTAGCAAAAAAGAGTTAACCCGTAAATGCATTGAAATCTCGTCTTTTTCTCCAATCTCTACCGTATCAGCATTAGCACAACATCTTAAATTACCAGTTAAAACCGAGCTCTGGGGACGCCGTTCAACGTTTATGCTGCATGATAAACCTTTATTAGTTGCTGAAATATTTTTACCGAATGCCTTCGCTTATCAAACTAATCAAACTGATCAATTATGATAAATAAAAAAGAAATAAAAAATCTTCAGGAAAATACATGACAAATTCTTTTGCAGATAAGTGGCAAGGCATTGTAAAAATTACTCGCGCCGACAAGCCGATCGGTACCTACTTACTATTATGGCCAACATATTGGGCATTATGGATAGCCGGCGATGGTTTTCCACCCTTACATTGGCTAGCTGTATTTACCTTAGGTGTTTTTGTTATGCGCAGCGCAGGTTGTGTTATTAATGACTGGGCAGATCGTAAAGTAGACGGACAAGTAAAACGTACCCAGCATAGGCCATTAGTTACTGGCATATTAACGCCAAACGATGCGTTATCGTTATTTGGTTTGTTGATTGGCATCGCGCTCGGCTTAGTTTTAACCTTAAGTTGGTTCACCATTCAATTGTCAGTGGTTGCGGTGTTACTGGCAGCAAGTTACCCTTTTATGAAACGTTATACCCAGTTACCCCAAGTGGTATTAGGTGCAGCGTTTAGCTGGGGGATGATTATGGCGTTTGCCGAAGGTATGGGTGAAATCCCCACAGTTGCTTGGCTACTTTTTAGCGCTAACTTATTATGGACGGTAGCTTACGATACTATGTATGCGATGGTTGACCGCGACGACGATTTAAAAATTGGCATAAAATCAACGGCCATTCTATTTGGTCGCCATGACAAACGTATTATTCTATTTCTTCAACTGGCTACACTAGCTTTGTTAATGAGCGTGGGTGAAATGCTCGCATTTGGTTGGCCTTATCAACTGAGTCTTGTTATTGCGGCCGGATTTTTTTGTTATCAACAAATTTTAATTGTCGATAGAGAGCGTGATAAATGCTTTCAAGCTTTTTTGAATAATCATTTTGTAGGTTTAGTGATTTTTATTGGCATATCAATAGAGTACCTCTAGTTACTACGGGTCCGATAATCATGAGATCCAACATTATGCTTGTGGTGCGTCATCCTGATAATCGTTCAGGATGACGATGTAGCCCGTTTTATTCGTGCAAGAGTTAACGAATAATACTCTGTAAAACTTCAATATCTATCAGTTGAGTGACCGACGACTTCAACAAACCTAAAGTACTGCTGTCAACGAGCTGGTCGTTTTCATCTTTATTAATATAGCCTTGCTCAATCATGGCTTTAATTAAAATTCCCTGGGCTTTTTTATCAATAAACTCAGGAGCATTAATATCATTTAATACCGATAAGCGCTTAGCAATAGCAACAACTTTGTCTTCAAGGTCATTTTTACTAATGGGTGATAAACGATGTGTTAATGAACAGATAATGGTAAAACGTTGTACGGTTTCATTAATACATTCGCCGATTAAGCGAATATTACTGGTCTGTTCAACGTCATTTACCACGCTTAAAAAGCCACTTTTACTTTTTCGAATAAGACCTTCGGCCATTAAAAATTTTATTATTTGCTCTGTTTGTTCCACAACATCACTTTCGCTTTGCCATAAAAATAAATCAATTTTCACTAAACTGATGATCCGTTGCACCTGTTCTAATAAAGTGTCGATATCTATTTTGCTATGGCGTTCCAATATCCGGCAAATGAGCGCAGGTAATATATAGCTATGTAAAATATTATTACGGTAATAACGCATTTCTAAAATGGCTGTTTCAGATAATGAAATAATGTCGCCGTAACTGTCTTGATTTACGGTGACTTTATTAAGAGAGATAACCTCTTCAAGCAGTTGCTGGCCATCTTCACAGGGGATGGTCAACTGCTGACTATAAGGCGCATTGCGCTGTAAGTTTAAAAATAAATCAAGCTGGCTTATTAATTCTGTTTTAGCGAGTGCTTTATTATTACAAGCATGCAGAATAAGTGCGACTAAAGCCGTACCATTAATGGCGGCGCTTTTATTGATATGCGTCATTACTTGATCAGCCAGAATATTAACACTTGGTGTCAACCATGTTGGCTTTTGTGGATCAATAGGGTCGATATCGTCTTTCCAGCTAGGGACCTGTTTATTTAAGAACTGGTTAATATTGATAGGTTCACCAAAATTCACGTAACCTTTTCCATAATTTCGTAAATTTTTAATCGCTTTAATAACACCAAAGATAGATTCATTTTTCTTCTGGCTACCACTTAATTCTTTATGATAGGTGCCGACTTCCATAACATGCTCGTAACCTAAATAAACTGGCACTAAGGTTAATGGACGATCAATGCCACGAAGCAAGCTTTGTATCGTCATGGCAAGCATACCTGTTTTAGGGGGTAGTAAACGGCCAGTTCTACTGCGCCCGCCTTCAGAATAATATTTTACTGAGTAGCCACGTTCAAATAATAAGCCTAAATACTCGCGAAAAATGGTGGAATATAAGCGATTGCCTTTAAAGCTACGACGAATAAAAAACGCACCGGCTTTGCGGAAGATAGGGCCTGCTGGCCAAAAATTTAAATTAATACCAGCGGCTATTCTAGGAGTCACTAAGCCTTCTTGGAAAATGACATAGGTAAGTAGTAAATAGTCCATGTGGCTTCGGTGACAAGGCACATAAATAATTTCATGGCCTTCTTGAGCTAGATCTCGCAGCACTTTTGCATTATTGATGTTTATACCGCTGTATAAGCGACTCCACAGCCAAGTTAAAATACGTGCGCCCAAGCGAACCATAGAGTCACGGTAATCACCGGCAATTTCATCCATGATGGCGAGGGCTTGTTTTTTCACTTGCTCTTCACTAATCGCTTTGCTTTTGGCTTCGTCGCTGATTAAGCGTTTTATCGATGGATTAGCAAGCAGTGTCGCAAACATTTGTTGACGGTGCATTAACCTTGGGCCCGTTACTGCAATCGTTTGGCGGTAAAAGTGAAAACGAGCAATACGCATTAATTTTTGTGCACTTGCTTGCGTAGTACCATGCCTGTCTGCCATAAGACGAAAAGAAATCGCTTCACTAAATCGGACAATAGAATTACGCCCTAAAAATAATACAATGAAAAACTTACGTAACCACGAAGGTGATTCTTGATCCGCTAAAACAGTCCCTATATTGGCATTATTATGTTCTTTGGTTGGTGTTCTGCCCCAAATAACATGAGCAGGTATGAGCTGAGCATCTAATTTTTCGTCGATGCTGTGCTGCTTTAATAATTCGAAGCCTTGGGTAATCGCTTCGGTATGACCTGCTTTTCGCCAACGAAAAAGCGGTGTAGGTTTTTCTAAGCACAATAAACGTGAAAAACTTTGCCCATTAACAGTTACCAGGCTTAGTGGATCGGGTAATTTTAAAGTTTTACAGGCCTTTCGTAGGGCAAGTAGATCACTGGCAGATTGATGACGAATAACATAAAACTGTGGCTGTTCAAGTTTTACTTCTTCTGACTCTAAATAGTTGTCAGGAACAATTTTACTGCGAACAAGCAATTTTATCGGGAAACGTAATAAGAAATAGAATAATGAACGTATGGCTGACATCGAATTTTCTCTGAATTATTATACTTTTAGACATGTTTTTAATAGTAGCTTTATTGTAGCATGTTGCCTATGGTTTTTGGTAATGGTGGCCATCACCAACATCCTTCCTTTATCATCGAGTAATAAATGACAAGCCAACTGAACAAAATAGCTATATTTGTAGATGTACAAAATATTTACTATACCACCCGTGATAGCTTTCAAAGGCAGTTTAACTACCGAAAGTTTTGGCAACAAATTAGTGAGCAGGGCGATATTGTTATCGCCAATGCCTATGCAATTCAACGCAGTGACGATGCTCAACATAAATTTCAAAAAGCGTTAAAACATATTGGATTTGATGTAAAGCTTAAACCGTTTATTCAACGTCGAGATGGCTCTGCCAAAGGTGACTGGGACGTCGGTATTACCATTGATGTCATGGAAAGTGCCGGCGATGTTGATATCGTTATATTATTATCTGGCGATGGCGACTTTGATTTACTACTTCGCAAAGTTAAAGAGCGTTATGGAGTAACTACACATGTTTATGGTGTATCAGCTTTAACCGCTAACTCATTAATTAACGCGGCGGATGATTATTTTCCGATTGATGACTGGTTACTAATGTAACTTTGCTTGTCGAAATAACAGTCAGCCTCTGGTCGCCAATGATTAATGGCCATATCTTAATGATTGCTAATGTTGCCATATACCCTTGATCGCCAGTGAACAAAAATCATCCGCTTTTTATTAAATATGTGCGATAGTAGCTGTATCATACAGATGAAATAAAATGATTAGGCAATGAAAATTTTGATATTACTGATGCTTTCTTTACTTGCATCAGCCTGTGGTCAACAAGACGTCTATAATTCTGCAGCGGTTAGCAAAAGCAGTTACAGTAAATCAGCGATAGCAACCACAGCACTTTCAGATGATGGTAAGTTAACGGTGGTTATTAATGGTAATGGCGTCTGTCTTTGGCAAAACAGTCAGCAATCAATATTACCTAAATGCCTTCCAGCGGATCATGCACAACATATTGAAATCGCTTATATCAGTAATAACAATCAGTTCTTATATCTTTCTAATCGTGTGTCTGTAAAGCAATATACTCTTGATAATCTTGAAATAGTCGGTGAGTGGCAAGTCGCAGATAATATAATTAATGATATGTCAGTATCTAAAAATGGTCAGTTACTGTTATTAGGATATCGTAGTGGTAAAGCCAGTATTATTGATACCAAAGCGAATAAGGTCACTACTTTTCAAAAACATCGTTTAGATATAAACGCGGTGAGTCTGTCTGAAAACGGTCAAATTGCTTTTACCGGCTCAAGCGATAAAGTGGCCCAGTTATGGAATACTTCAACGGGTAAAACCCTGTTTGAATTTAGTCATGCCAGTCGCGTTAATCATGTTGATATCAGTAGCGACGGTTTGGTTGGCTTTAGCATTGACGCGGTTAAAGATCGTAAGTTTTGGAACCTAAAAACAGGCCAAATCATTGCTGAATTAGATACTTATTTAAAATTTATGGAAGTGAATGACTCTGTTTTTTCTGCCGACAAACAACTATTTTTAACTGGCTCACCCAGGCAAGTATTACAGTTATGGCGAGTGGCTGATGGCGCATTACTTGCCCAGTGGCAATCAGTCATGGAAAATGGCCGAGCATCGGTATTAAGTGTCGCAATGAATGACGGGGATAGCGAAACTATCAAAGATGCTAAAACGATCAAGTTTATTAATGCCAGTAATAGTGATGGCGTTTTAGAGCTGTGGCATTTTCCTGTTTATTAATTTTATAACCTTTTAGGTTAGAGGTACTACTTTGTATAAGCAAATTCCAACAACATCTTTTGATCTGTTACCACTGCCTATTATGGTTGTTGAGCTTAATAAAGAAGCGCTAAATCATACTATTGTTTATTTAAATCAAGAGTTTATTAATATTGTTGGTTGGGACTTAACCGATATACCGGATAAAAATCACTGGTGGCAAAAAGCCTATCCAGATCCCCATTATCAGAAGGTCGTTGAAAGCTTATGGGAACTGAGTATGGAATCAATAGATGCTGAAAAAGATAGCTTTGTTG
The DNA here is from genome assembly GCF_014077245.1 of Colwellia sp. BRX8-9. Lineage (NCBI taxonomy): Bacteria > Pseudomonadati > Pseudomonadota > Gammaproteobacteria > Alteromonadales > Colwelliaceae > Colwellia > Colwellia sp. BRX8-9. The sequence continues at coordinate 97,836 of NZ_JACGVN010000009.1, read as the reverse complement.
CGGTGACAGTGAATATTCAGACCAAGAGCCATGGCGTTAAGCGATTTAAAGTTTATACCGAATTGAAAAGCGCGCTAATGGACGGTTATTATGTGGTCGCATTTGAAGAAATTAATTAATCAAATGCATAAGTGAATTATTGAGTCTACTGATTGCCTAAATTAGCAACCGTCAGCAATAATATCGTACGCCGGACCTATTGCTGCAGATTGCGCTTGGGTATATCTAAAATAGCAATTATCGTCACTGACTTTATTGTTGCCATTGACATCGTAACCAATAAAGACGAAGTTTGCGCCTTGCTCTTCGAAAACCTTGCCCCCCGAGAGCTTAAACTCCTCAGAAACATCAATCTGCTTGTAAATTTCATGATTATCAATGTAAGAGTGCAACAGCCTTAAATCAACGCCATTAAGATCAATAACGCCATTACGGTCTATATCTATATCAATTAAATCCGCGCGGCTAGGAACTGGAAATGTAGAATAGCTTGGCATCTTCGATTTTAAAAAGATTAAATTATTAGCGGCTTTTACGCTGACACTAAACTGGGTTAAAACGGCTATTTTTGCGTCTTTTGATATGCTGATAAATTTAGGTAATGCGGCGGCAGATAATATGCCCAATATCACGATGACAACGACCAGTTCAATTAAAGTAAAACCTTTATTACGACTACGACTCATCGACTGCACACACATAAATTATATTTTGTTGTTTAACGTTACTTGCATAAACGTTAAGTGGTATTAAAGAGTTTTTATTTTAACAACATAGCAACATAAAATAAACTATTTTATGTTGCTATGTTGTTAAAAATGTTGTCATCAAAATATGGTGATACCGTTATAGTAAAATCAGAGTGGGTTGTCGTTGTTCGTTGATAATAAATAGTAAAATAATCAATTTATTACTTTACTAGCAAGAAGATTAACCAATAAAGCTAATGATATATTTCACCTAAATAAAATGTCTTTTTGGGAATTTTAAAAAAATGTACGTCGCCACTATTTTCATGATGAACCCCTATAGAACCATCGTATTCATTGATAATTTTTTGGCAAAGTAATTGATTTAAAATAGGTGTTTGTATTAGACCTTCAGGGGACTTTTCTATTCCTACAGATGTCAGCGGAGTGGTTTTATCTAAAGGTGAGGCGTCTTCTACTTCAAAAACAATATCCTCATTTTTTGTATAAAGTCGAATTTTAAGTTCACCACCGTTTTGTGACCGCATCACGGCATCATGAGTCAATTGATTGATAACTTGACCAATCTTCTCTGGAACACATAAGTTTTTAATATCGTCATCAATCGATTTTTTGACGATAATATTACGTAATTTATCCCTGCTTGATTCAAGGTATAGTTGTGTTGCTATCATTGATTGCAACGAAGATGACTTTAAAGCAGAGCTTTGCATATAGTTAGAAATGGCAAAATAATTTAAAAAACTGTCAAAAGTACGGGTTAATTTTTCTTTGGATAACTGGCTAAGTTCTTTAAAATTTTGGTATTGTGCCTTACTGACTTTTCCCTCTAATAAACAATCGTTCACCGTTGTTAACACGTAAATAGGGTCAGAAATTTCCTTAGTCATATTATTAATGATTTTTTTATAGTCGTTGAGAGTACATTGATCTTTATTCATTTTATGCGCATTAAAGATCAGTCTTCTAAGCGTTAAGATAAAGAGTTCATTATCGATAGGCTTAATAAAAACATTATCAGCACCATTGGCTAAAAATTTAATCGCACCATTTCTATTACCGGTTAAACCAATAAAAATAAAAGATCGATCCACAAAAGTTTCCTTTATTTCTTGCATTAATTCACAGCCATTTTTAGAGGGCATTTCATAATCAAGAATCAGAATATTAATTGTGGGTGTTAATCTTAAACGCTCTATTACTTGCTCGCTATTAAGCTCAGTGTCGTTATGAATAAACTCACTACTCAAAATATTGGCAACAATACGGCTATCAACTCTTGAGTCATCCACAACCAGTGCGTGTTGAAAACGATAAATATCGTGTTGTCTAATGAAACCGTAAATAAGAGAGCTTAATTCGCTATCATTTTCATTGACCACCATATCAATGTAATGTGCTTTAGCGGTTCTTTCCATTTCAAAATTAAGAAAACGGGTTATCAATAAAGTGGGTACATTTTGTTTTAATTTAAGTCTGCTAATACTTTCTTCATCAATTTTTTCAATATAAAGAATGAGATAATCAGTGTGTGTTATAGCAACTTTTAGAGGTTGGGTTAGGTCATCAGCTATGAATGATTCGACATGTCCTAAATTTTCGCCCTGTAATACGGGGAGCAAACTTTTAGAGACCTGATCGGGTAGGTTTACTAGGAAAATATTTGAATTCATCATAACTGCTCCTTGTCTTAAATAAAGCGCTTTGGTAGATAAAAGAACAATAAGCGCTCATTAACTATACTCTTTATTTCTATTTTTAACAGTAGCTAATGTCATATTTATGGAACCAACCAACCTCATTTTACAATATAGTTAATGATGAGCAATCACCAGGTTATTTATAAATATCCCTTTAGTTAAAAATAATTTAACCCCTTATACTTTTTCCAAACGTTTTACCTGTATAAGTCGCAATTTTAGCGCTTATAACTGTTTTTTGTTTGTTAAATAAAGGAATTACTATGGCTAAATTATTATCTTATATCAGCTTGGCAGTTATTATTACTTTTAGTTTATTTGCTTTTATGGCGTATTTAATCAGTAGCGACAGTGTAAATATTACCAAGCCATTAACCGATGTTATTGTTGAAGTGGCACAATTACCTGAAGATTCAAAAGTTATTGAAATCGATAAGGTAAAGCTTGAACCACCAGCACCACCAGAGCCTATGCCAAGAAATGTTGTGACGATTGATGTTGCAAGTGACACGCACAATTTATCCTACCAATCAGCTCCAATCTCAATGACGGGAGGGAGTACTGGCTTTAAGCAATACCAAGGGATGAATAATAATGAGGCTCGCCCCATCGTGCGTGTTAATCCTAAATACCCAATAGAAGCCATGAGAAAAGGAACTGAAGGCTGGGTGCAATTAGCTTTTGATATTAATGAAGTCGGTAAAGTTGTTAATATCTCAGTGATTGACGCTCAGCCAAAACGTATTTTTGATAAAGCGGCTAGACATGCTTTAAGAAAATGGAAATATCAGGCAAAATCGGTTGATGGAGCTGCGGTCTATCAAAAGGGTCGTACCGTACAATTAGATTTTTCTATGGACCAACAAAGTTAGGATGCGCCTTTGAAGTTACCTTCTATGGTTAAGGGTTGGTTTAATCCAACTATCAGCCCTGAAATATTAATAACGCGTTATATTGCCACCAGCAAAGATAAATATTTTACTTTGCTGGTGAAGCAATTTAATCAGCCAATTTATCATTATCTATTGAGCCAGTCTGATAAAGAAACCGCTGAAGATATTATTCAGTCGATGTGGTTAAAGGTGATGAACATTAAAGCGAGCCATCCAGCACACAGTAATGTTAAAAGTTGGTTGTTTACCATTGCTAGAAATACCTTAATTGATGAATTAAGAAGGCAAAATCGTTGGCAAACACAATCCCTTGATGAGCAGGGGGCGGCCACAGATATACAACTATTGTCGCAGACCAATAATCACTCACTAGAGCAACAATTCGAGTATATCGATAGATTAGCCCTTTTTAATCGAGCGATTACCTTATTGCCTTTTTACCAGCGAGAAGCTTTTATTTTTCAACAAGAAGGTTTTTCACTTGAACAAATTGCCGAATTAACCGGTGAAAGCTTTGAAACGATTAAAAGCCGTTTGCGTTATGCCAGAACTTATATTAAAAATTTATTGGAAGATAAATCATGAAACACCCATCCTGTGATGAAGAGATCTCCTCACTTTATCAACAAAGAAAGCAACAAGTCATCGCACCAGAAATTCATTTGTCAGCTTTGCAAAAAAGTAAAAAATCGCGATATACGCTGATGCAGTTATTGAGCCTATTATTTTTAGGAGCTGTGGCTTCATTTAGTATTTTAGCCGTGATAAGTCATTTTTCTAAGCAAGCGAACCTCCAAACAGCGCCAAAATCGCCAACAAAGCTAAGTGTTGTTGAATATCAGGAAATAACCCCAGAAGATAAATTTATTGCGGTTGTTATACCGCCATTAGCACCCAAACAACCCTATGTTGTTCCTGCTCAGTCTGAGAATGAAGTTGCTCTTGGAGCGAATAATCGACCGGAGACGTTAATTGTTTCACTGCCTATTGATGTTGTCACTGTTTCAGTGACCGCCGATATTAAACCACCCACGTTATCTTTGGTGCCACTCTATCAAGAGCAACCAAAATATTCGGTTGACGCAATTAGAGCCCAACAATCAGGTACCGTAAAGCTGGCTTATAGTATTTCGCCACAAGGTGAAGTTTTAAATATTAGCACTGTCGAGTCGAGTGTTAATCGCGAGCTTAATATCTCTGCTAGAAAAGCGTTATCAAAATGGCGTTATCGTCGAGGAATATACAGTGAAGAGGGCTATGAAATTATTTTTGATTTCACGCTGAAATAAATAAATAAATAATTTATTTAAATTAATTTGAACTTATCAGGCAATAGGGGCTCTTATTATACGAGAGTTTATTTCCCTTAGTGTTTATGTTTTTATAAAGCGTTTCTTGGTTTCAAGAAACGCCTTTTTTTTGCCTTTTTTTCAGTGCTATTACTTATTTTCCAAACGATTGTAATCTAATAAACCAAACTCAATACCTTGATCATTGTTTAGTTGCTGATGTAGTTTGTCGGAAAACGTCCAAAAGTCTGTATTGGTACGTCTGACCGCATAACGACTTTTCAAATTAAAGTAATCATCTTTTGTTTTCATATTTTCTATTGCAACAATAAATTCAGCCACTTCTTGCTGACTAATATTAAAAAACGCTTTCGGGTAAGTCCCTATGGCGCCTCTGGCTACGGTGAGCGTATCTTCTGCTTGTAGCCGACGCTTTTTCTCTGCAAACAAATGCGCTACATTACTATGGGCAGAATTTCTTAACAGGGTAAATACCTGACTTGTGTTGCTATCATTTACGACAACAAAGCTGACTTCTGGTAGTAAAGAAACACTTTCACCAGTTAAATTTTCCAGGCGTTTGAATTTATAGTCATTAATTGACGACGTTAATTGATGACTATTATTGTGTGTTGTTGCGGTATGCTCTTTGAGTAGTTGGTATAACTCTGCTTGGGGTTGGTCAGTTTGGTATTCAATCCCCGAATCGGGCAAATCAGCGAAGTTAGCTAAAAAATTATAGTCATTAACATCCGAACTTGTCTCGCGATACCATAGGTCGTGGGTCTCTTTTCGAACTTTCTGGGGCAATAACATTAAAAAAGCTGATTCACCCTCCATACGTAAAAAGTCCATATATAAACGGGTTTTTAATTGATGAGCAACATCGCCATAAACATCAAATCCAGCAACTAATAAGTAATGAATGCGCTCAAGTAGTGGGTAACCAATCACCCAGGCAGACTTGGGTGGCTTGCCAACAAAACCTTTAACCACTGAAGCACTGTCAAAATGCCGGAAAATAGTCAGTGCAGCGTTAGGATTATTTTCACCACTCCAAATTAAATCAAGGTCAATATTGCCAGCTCGCAGATCAAGGCTTTCAATAAAGGCTTTTTTCGCTGCGACATATTCTTTTTGTCGACTGGCATATTCGCGCCAATCTAGAATCGATAATACGCTGCTGCTGGTTGCTGCTGGAAATTGTAAGAGTTTGCTGTGTTCAACTAAAAACTTGTTAATACCAAACATATCAATATTCTCTGGGTTCTCAAAAGCCACCCAGAATTGATCTTCAATAACATTCAGGGCAATTTGACCTCGGCAAACCGGTCCTTTAATGAAATTCATAATTGAAAATTGCGCTTCATCAAGCAAAAAACGATAACGAGATTCAAGAGGCAATGCCTGAAAGGTAATAAAAGGGTTTGATGCATATTTTAGTTTATAGCCAGGGAGTTTCTCTACCGTGTAATCGGGGCTAAAAAACAGCGCTTTATAGCGAGTAAGTTTCGCTAAATCAAAACGGTAAGGCATATGACGTTTTGCTAAAACGGTGGCTTGTTTTTTCTGTAAACGGTAATAAACGCGCTCAACGTTAGGGTCTTCAAATGGGCGACGAGTGGTAATAATTTGCACCGCTTGTGTGGGTGGTGTTTTTGAACGAACGATATTAAAAAAGCTTTGCTGGCTAGCGTCAAAATATAAATTGGCTAAATATAAGTGTTCGTAAAGATATCGGCCAACGAGCTGTTCTTTTTTAGAGTCGCCATTTAAAAAAGTCTCCCATTTTTCAACCATAACAAGCTCAGTCGCACTTGGTGCAGTAGGCGCAGGCATTTTTGCACCTTCAGCTAACCATAGCGTTAACTGTTGGTATTCATCATCAGGTAAATTAGGTAAAGCGTAAGGCATGCCACCTAAAGGGTTATTTTCTTGATAATGTTTGAATTCATCTATGGTGGGGCATTCTTGCTGGCGGTTTAGACTAACATCAAATGCTTTCGATAAAATCACCTCGTCAGGTAAGGGATTATTACGCTTTAGCTGTAGCATTTGATACATCAAGCTGCTGGCTAAGTTGGCTTGTGGTGATTGCTGGCGTTCATTTAAAACAGGATAAAACTCTTCATTACGCCATTGGTCAATTGTTTTAGGATTACCTTGGATATTAGTTACCGGGATCGCTTGTAAACGGGCACCATCATAAACAACAGTTTTATTGGCGCCTCGTTCAATACCGGCAATAGATTCCATTTTTAATTGGCAAGGTGCATCGTAACAGCCATGACAAACAATACAGCGATTTTCTAAAATTGGTCGCACTTGATTATGAAACAGCTCGCTTTGTTGTGGCGTTATAGCCGTAACATTGCTGCGATGAATTGGGTTTGAAAAGCCGTAACGGTCATCAAGCTCAACATAAGTGATCGTTGCACAACCTGAAATAAAGATGAAAAGTAGTAATAATTTAAAAAAACGCATTAAAATCCTAAAGCATAAAACGTGCAGTCAATCGCTGCTTAAGCTAACAATTTTAATATAAATAGCCGATAAGGTTAAGTGCTTTTTTATTAGGGCATTTTTATGCATTAACAAAGCACGATGAATAATGCGCTATTTGTAGCCGTGTTATTTATGAGGAGGTGAACCCTATCTGTGGTTTATATCGGTAATAATAATCAGATAATTACTGGGTTTGGGATAAAGCGGCCCATTTATCTATATTGCTTGTTTTTTAGATGATAATAATCACAACTTATTGATAGAATCTATAACGATTGCCAAGACTCAAGGCGAATGTAGTGTCTTATAAAAACAAACCAAAGGGTGGATTATATGTATTTAGGTCAGTGCTTGTGTGGCACGATAAACCTTAAAATTAGTGGGGCAATAAGTGATATCATTCACTGTCATTGTTCATTATGTCGAAAGAATAGCGGGACGGCTTTTGCTACCAACGGTTTTATTAATACCGCTGATTTTGAGATCACTTCAGGTGAAGCGTTTTTAACAACCTTTGCCTTCAAGTCTGGTAGAAACCGTCACTTTTGCTCAAAATGTGGTTCGCCTGTTTTTAGTTCAAATGAGCAAGACCCAACAAGGCTGAGACTTCGTTTAGGTATAGTTGATTCTGATATTTCAGAAAGACCTATTTCGCATAACTTTGCTACCTCAAAAGCAAACTGGGAAGATCTTGATGAAAACCTTCCAAGATACGATGCTTTTGAACCTAGCCGAAAATAATCTCTATTTTGAAGGTTAAGTCCATCGCTAAATCATAATTGTGCAGTGTGATAAAATTTTCATATCACACTGCCTTCTCAATAATAACGTTTTAGCAATGATGTTGTATCCCAAATCACAACTTTTCCATCCGCGCCTGAACTGATCAACACTTTACTGTCAGACGATAGATTTACATTACTAACATCGTTTTTATGGCCATTAAGTCTTTGTATTACATTCCCTGTTTTAACATCCCAAATTCGAACGGTAATGTCATTTTCATCAGTCTCGTATGCCCATTGATATTGAAGAAATTCACTGAACATGCCTTTGTCGCGACCACCGCTTACTAAAAAGGAGTCATCATGACTAAATGTTAAGTCGTAGATAGAATATGAATCGTCTTCTAATGTATTGAGTACTTGCCAATTAGTGGTATCCCATATTTTTATCGTATAGTCATCGCCGCCGGAAGCTAGAAGCTTACCGTTGTGACTAAAGGCTAAATCTAAAACCGCTTGGTTATGTTCTTTTAATGCTCTTACATGCTCACCAGTGAACGCATTCCACACATTAATAATGTTATCTTCGCCACCGGTTAACAGAGATTTACTATCAGGAGTGAAGGCCACGCCCCATACATCGCCTTCGTGTGCAGATAAGGTTTTTGATTCACCAGACGTTAAGTTCCAAAGACGGGCGGTATCGTCAGCGCTTACACTGGCTAAGCTTTTTCCATCGGGGCTGAAGGCTAATTTAACGACCATGCCCTGATGACCAGAAAATGTATTAAGTAACGCTCCGCTGGAAACTTGCCAAATTCTTACGTTATTATCATAGCTGCCAGTAGCGAGGATTTTGCCGTCATGACTAAATTTAACGCTAGGCACTCCTTCTGGGTGTTTAAGCGATTGTAATACTTTGCCGGTATATCTATGCCAAATTTCAACGTTAGGTCCTGAACTTCCTGTGGCAATAAGTTCGTTATTTGGGTGTAAATCAGTTTTACAAATACTGTTTTTATGAACAACGCACTTGGTGTATTCTTTAACGCTTTGACTCGTTAAATCTTTAGCTGTGGTGTTGTTACTGCATCCAACTATCAGTGTTATTCCAACGATAAATATCGTTATTTTTTTTAAAGTTGTTGTCATAATTATTCTTAAGCTATTTCACTAAATTACTATCTAACCAACTCACCATATAACTGGCTAGTTGCGTATCACTGTCAAGTAAAGGGTAACCATGTGCAGACCCTTTATAAGCAATAAATTTACTATTCATGCTTTCAGACGCCGTAAATAATTTTTGCGCACTAAGGTAAGTGCCGGTATCCATTTCTGAAGCGATGATCAGAGTAGGTTTGTCCGCTAGCATCTTTTTATAGCGCGTAATGTTTTCATCAGGCTGACCTGATGAGAAAAAACCAATGAGATTTACAGGATTATTTTCTGCTAAAATAATGGCTTGAGAGCCACCACAACTTGCGCCAACTACACCGACTATACCTTTGTCTGACATTTTACTTTTCAAATGGTCATAAGCGAGTTGAACATCACTAGGCCAATGTTTAGACACCTTTTGCCAAGCGGCACTTCGTGATTCTCTTGGTAATGCTTGAACCTTTTGAACACTAAATTCATCGTTAGCACTGTCACCAAAGCCTCTGAAATCTAAACTCAAGGCATGAATGCCCTTGTCTGATAATTGCTGGCCGATGTCGTTATACATGGTTCTATTGTAATTACATTGGTGCAATAACAATACCGCGCGATCACTGGTTTTATTACTCGGGTAATAACTCGCTTTTAATTCAAAGCCTTGGTCGGTGGTTAACGTAAGGTCAGTTGCCTGACTTGATGCGGTAACTGCAAATAACGCGGCAGACATTATTTTTATAAAAGTGTTCATAAATTTTCCTGTTGTTTTGGCTGGCCCGTTAATTAATCGGTTTACTCTAAACTAACCAATAGATGAGTTTATTAAAACAGCAAAGCGTTAAATTGTCGAAAAATTAGGCTTATATAATGTAATAGGTTGTGTTTTAAATATTAGAACGTTTATGTATTGCTATACCAATCAGCCAAATCTTGCTGGGTATCGATATCTTTTTCGGTATGAGGAAGGTTTACTGTTTGAAGGTTTTCTTTATTAGTATATAAAACAGACTTAGCGCCTTTATCACCCTTTAAGAGCATTAAGTCGGTAAAATAAACTGAGGGGAAAATAGCTGGTGGCATGAATTCTTGCCCTGCTTTTGCACAAACTAACGTGTTTGGTAACGCTAAAGACTGTTTTATTAATGCGATATAGTCATCTGCAGTTAAAGCAACTTGATCAGCCAATGCTATCAAAATATGGCTGATGCTACTTTCATCATCCTGTGCATCATTTAGCATGTGTTCAACAGACTGTGCAATGGTATGACCTAAGCCTAAATGTGCCGCTTCGCAATAATATAAGAGGTCGGGGTCGTCTAATAATTCGCTTATTTGTTGATGATAACGCCCTGTCGCGACACCAATATTTTTGTTACTGATATTCAGTGTCTTAAGTGCTAAAAACAGTTGTTGTAAAGCATGTTCGAGTAAAGTTATTGACGTTTCTTGTCGCTGTACTTTTGCGAGTACCTTAATACCGTTAAAGCGTTCACTTTTACCTGCCGCCAGTAGCACTATTTTCAAGTTATAATCGGGGCGTTTCATGGTGTTATTGTTCGATGGCGACGACTAAAGTACATGGCTAATCGACTGAGCACTTTTGTTAAATAAGCTGGCATGGCACTCGGCAAGTATCGATAAGGCTATGCTCTCAGGCAAGGTTCCACCGATTTCAAGACCCGCAGGGCCGGCGAATGTAAACGATAAAGATTGCTCGACAACTTCAGCCTGAGTAATAACTTGCTGTTTTCTATTGTTTGGACCAAGCAAAGCTAAATATTGAATATTGGTGTTAGCTAAAGCTTTTAGAGCCTGTGCATCAATCGAGACATTATGGCTCATCAATATGGCGGCGTTAACATCTTTTTCTGCAGCAAAGGTGGTCAGTACTTCGGCTTCGCCTTTTATAATATGGCTAACATTTGAAAAATATTCTTTTCGAGCATTGGCGGGACGTGGATCCCACAACGATACTTTCCAACCTAACTGTTCAGCCATATTGACCAGCGGACGTGCGTCAATACCTCCGCCAACAACAAGCAGATGAGGTTCGGGTACAATCGGGGTTGCTAACCAGTTTGTTTTGTCATCGTTATTTAAGGGGGAGGGAATTAATGTCGCTGTTGCCGCTATATTCGTGACTTTTTTCGCTTCGAAATAAGCTTGCGCATCATTGCCTTGCTCGACAATACTTTGATAAAGGTAGCCAGAAATACGATGCTTAAGTGCGTCGTAAACTTGCGCCAATGATAAATAGTCATTAGCGGCATGGACTTGCTGCAACATTATATAAATCGTGCCGCCACAACCAATACCCAGATGAAAAGATAAATCATCTTCGTCAGTTCCATCATAGCAAACCAACATTGACTTGTTTGTTTGCATAACTTTTCTGGCATTAACACCGATATCTGACTCTAAACAGCCACCACTTAGCATACCTAATTGATCACCTTGGCTACTAAATAACATCATAGCTCCGGGTTTTCTGTAACACGGGCCTTCGGTCTGGTAAATAGTAGCAAGTACCCAATCAGCGTTATCTCGATGCGGGTACCATTGCGCTAATAAGTGCGATAAATGATTGCTCATAGGAAAAAGTCCTTGCTGAGCAATACGTGTTGTTGCTCGAAATTGCTACAACAATATAAAAAAATTAACAATAAAACGTTCATTTAATCCTTACACTGACATCGGTTTAAAAGGTAAATCTCTATAGCGCTTACCTGAAGCGGCAAAGACAGCATTGCTTAATGCGGGTGCAAAAGGAGCAACACCGGGTTCGCCTAATCCTGTTGGGCTTTCATCTGAATCAGGAATATGAACCCTAACATTTGGCATATCGGTAATACGCATAACGGGGTAATCATGAAAATTTGAATTAACCACGGCACCTTCTCTAAAGGTTATCTCGGTGCTTAATGCTAATGACATGCCCATAACAACGGCGCCTTCCATTTGCGCTGTTGCGCCATCAAGGTTAAGTACTTGGCCACAATCTATCGCACAGTCTACATTTAATACTTTAATATCATCACCGTTGACTTCAACATGTACTGCCATGGCAACAAAGCTTTGAAAACTATAGTGCACCGCTAAACCAATAGCTTGGCCTTTTGGTAGTGATTTACGGTTCTCCCAGCCTGATTTCTCAGCAGCAATGGCGAGAATATCTTTAGCTCGTTTGACGTTTGCTTGCTGTTCTTTATTTTTATTGTTATCAAAAAGTTGATTAACAAAAGACAAAGGATCTTTATTTGCTTTGTACGCTAATTCGTCGGCAAAGGTACTAAAAGCAAAACCATAGAAAATAGCATAAACTGCCCGGTACCAACCAATACGCGTATGAGCTTTGGCATCGCCTGATTCGACACGACAATTCTCAATACCAAATAAATGATTAGTAATATCTTCTAAACTATTCGCCGGTGTTCTAACTAACGAAGGGTCAAATAAGGTTGATATTGAAGGAAAGGCGGCGCGATGTAACCAACCGGTCACGTTTCCTTGGTCGTCCATAGATGCTTCAATGTGTTGGGCATTTATCGAGTGATAATAGCCCGTACGCATATCTTCTTCGCGGGTCCACGTTAGCTGAATTGGCACACCAGTCTTTTCTGAAATAACAGCGGCTTCATGAACGTAGTCACACTTAAATTTACGACCAAAAGCACCACCGGCCATTGCTACATGCACCACGATATCTTTTGGCTCGCGTGTTAAGTATTGCCCTAATACTTTTTGAATATCGGCAGGGCTTTGTGTTGACGCCCATACTTCACAGGAGTCTTTTTGCACCCATACGACACTCGCATTAGGCTCCATCGGTGCATGTGAAAGATGTCCTCCGGTATAAGTGGCTGACATTTTATGTTTTGCTGCGCCAAACGCTTTTTCAATATCACCACGTTCAGCGGCTAACGTTGCTGGTTTTTCAACATTTTTAACCAGTTGCTGTTTATATTCTTTGGTGTCGTAAATAGCATTTTCGCCTAAATCCCAAGTTATTTTTAACTTTTTCACCGCTTGTTGTGCCGTCCAGCTATTGTCAGCCACTACGGCAACACCGCCAATAGAACCAAACGGGATGTTAAAACGTGGAATTTCGATAACGTCAATAACACCTTTCATTTTCAAAGCCTCGGTTTTATCAAGGCTTTTTAAGGCGCCGCCTAAAACAGGACAATGGATCATGGCCGCATATTTTAAGCCGGGTAGTTTAGTATCGACACCATAAATACGTTTACCGACCACCACTGCTGCCTGATCATGACGAGGTAATTCTTTACCTATGTAATTAAAATCACTTTTCTTTTTAAGCACAGGTTTTTCAGGTATCGGCATATTGGCAGCAATACTTGCTAATTCACCATAAGCGAGTTTTTGTTGATTAGTTTTATTAATAACAAAATGTGCTTGAGCAAAGCAGTTTTCAGGAGAGGTTTTCCACACTTTTGCTGCTGCGGCAATTAACATCGCTTTTGCTGTCGCTCCAGCTTCACGCATAGGCTGGTACATTACGCGGATACTCGCTGAGCCACCTGTTGCTTGCGGACCATATTTTTCGTCGGCGTCACCTTGCTTTACCGTAACACGCTGCCAATCAGCTTCCATTTCATCAGCGACAGCAGAAGGCAGGGCAGTACTAATACCTTGGCCCATTTCGCAGCGGCCACAATAGATAATAGTATCGCCATTTTCAGCCAGGTGAATAAAAGCGTTAAGTCCATCACCACTGTCTTTGATAATGCCCTTTTCTGCTAAGGCATTCATCGGTAAAGCAACACTTATCATTAAACCACCGGTGGCTAGACCTGCTGTTTTTAAAAAATTACGACGGCTTACGTTTGAAATGGTCATACTAAACCTCCTTACTTAACGTGTCAGCAGCTTCAACGATGGCTTTTTTAATGCGTTGGTAGGTACCGCAACGACAAATATTACCTTGCATTGCCGTATCAATTTCAGCTTCAGTGGGGGAAGCATTAACCGCTAACAAGCTCGCCGCATTCATAATTTGTCCGGCCTGACAATATCCACATTGGGGAACATTATTATTTAACCAAGCTTTTTGTAACGGGTGGTCACCCTTTTCGGATAGTCCTTCAATGGTGGTGATTTTTTTATCAACCAAGGTACTTACTGGAGTAATACATGAACGTATGGCTTGGCCATCAACGTGAACGGTACAAGCACCACACAAACCACTACCACAGCCGAATTTGGTGCCAGTGAACTCCAAGTTGTCTCGAAGAAACCATAAAAGTGGCATATCACCATCTACCGTAATTTCATGGGCTTTTCCGTTGATTATCATCGACTGTTTCATAAGTACTATCCTATTTTTGTGTGATCCTAGATTAGCTTGATATGGCCCATTACACAAAAGTAAAATCGGCAAACAATCAAATATCTACGACCAAAGACAGATTGTGCTGTTATCAGCGCTAAAAGTCAGGTTTTCACATAATTATTGTCTATAATTTATTGAAAACCTGTCTATAGTTAGTGCAATATTAAAACAAAACTCTAAGGCTCACATGTGTAGCAAGAAAAAACTAATACTGTTGTTATTCATTATTTTTAACCTACTGACGTTTACTTCCTCACAAGCGCAGACCCTTCGTAATGACGAACCGATAAAAATTGTCTTAAACGATTGGACAAGTCAGTTGGTTTTATCTCATATTACAGCCGAATTATTCGAGGGCATGGGCTACTCTGTTATTTTTTCAAAAAAAACCACAGGTGCTCAATGGGGGGCACTGCAACGTGGCTTAGCACATGTACAAATGGAAGTGTGGCAAGGCACCATGGAGAAAATGTATACCCGCATGATAGATGAAGGTGGCATTATCGATGCAGGTTCTCATGATGCGAAAACGCGTGAAGAATGGTGGTTCCCTGACTATGTGCTAGACCTCTGTCCGGGCTTACCCTCTTGGCGAGCGTTAAATAGTTGTGCGCACTTATTTGAAACTAAAGAAACCTCACCGAGGGGACGCTATCTTGGAGGACCTTGGGAGAAACCCGATGGGGCGAAAATAAGAGCACTAGACCTTAAATTTAAAGTAGTTACTGCTAACAATAGTGATGAGCTTTGGGAAATACTCGATAAAGCGATACGTAATAAGCAACCCATAGTGTTATTTAATTGGACACCTAATTGGATTGAAGCAAAATATAAAGGTCAATTTGTTGAGTTTCCACGCTACCACTCTGACTGTGAAACAAAACCTGAATGGGGCGAAAATAAGAATTTTTTGCACGATTGCGGAAATCCTACCGATGGTTGGTTAAAAAAAGTCGCTTGGCATGAAATGCCAATAAAATGGCCGTGCGCATTCGAAACACTCACTAAAATTAACTTTAGTAACGCAATGTTAGCTAAGTTGGCGTACGAAGTAGATGTAAACAAATTGACCTATCAAGAAGCCGCAACACAATGGCTGGCAGACAATCAACAGCTTTGGCAGTCTTGGATTTCACCATCGTGCCAAATAACAAATAAAATAACAGGTTAATTCGAGTGAAAAAAAATAAAATTTCAATTAATCATTCCATTGGTTTTACTCTACTACGTGGTGTTTTTTCTATTTATATTATTGTCGCGATTGTTGTCACTTTGACACATATGACAATAGAATATTTCAATGTAAAACAAATGATTAAAAATGATCTCGTGCTTTATCAATCCACTTACGAGCAGCCTTTATCTGATGCTCTGTGGGATCTTGACGAAGACCGCATAAACACCATCATCGATGGCGTTATTAAACTGCCTTCGATAACATCGGTGCAGATATTTGATACAAACAATAATATTATTGCTCAACGAACAAGTGACGTTCATCTTGCTTCTAACGAAATCATTGCGGTTGATTTTTTAATCGATCATTATTTTGATATTGAATATCGTCGTGAAGACGAAAATTCATTGGTGGGTGTTGGCGTATTCTATTCAGATAGAGATGTCATACTGAGCAAGTTAAGTACTGGCTTTACGCTAATCATTATTAACTCAATTATCAAAACGCTGGCGCTTTGGGGGATATTTCTTTGGTTAGTAAGACCCATGTTAATTAAACCCCTTGAAGAATTTAGCCATGCTGTAGAAAAATTAAATGTTGATGATTTAGACGACTTTAAGTTGAAAATAGACTCTCCTAAACGAAATGAATTACATGTACTTGCCGATAGTTTTAATCAAATGGCTTTTCGCCTTAACGGTTCACTTCAAGAGATAAAAGCAAGTGCCTTTGCACTTAATCATGCAAATAATTACCTAGAACAATTACTGTTAAGTGCCCAAGAAATGATGCAGGTAAATGACAAAGAAGCGTTATTTAAGCAGTATGTACAGTTTTTACACAAAGGTGTCGACACCTTGCAATCTAGTCAGTTAACGATTACTTATTTGAATCGGATCACTAAAAGTGCCAATGAATTTACTCATGTAAATTATCAATTAAGCGCTGAAGTGATAAAAGGCCATTCATTACTTCATTTTATTAAATGTAGTGAAGAGACCACTGATCAACTGCCTGTAAAATATCAAGCGTTAGCAGCAAAGGCCTTTATGGTGAGAAATGAGATGTCGTCTGAGCTTGTTGTTCCCTTAATGTCAAAAAACCAGCTATTGGGTGTCGTCACACTAGGCTTATTAAAAGAAACCCCACTATCTTTGGCTGATCACTCATATATAGAAACCTTGACTCAACTTTTGGTGCTAATTTTTACTCAGCTTGATAATCAACAATATTTGGAATTTCAAGTAAAAAAACGTACCTTGGAACTTGAACGTTCATATCAAGAAATTGAACAAAAAGCGTCAGAATTAGAAAGGGTAAGTAATTATAAATCACAGTTTCTAGCAAACATGAGTCACGAAATACGTACTCCAATGAATGGTATCTTTGGCTCGCTGCAGATTTTACAAAACTCTGTCGACAATGAAGAATCACATGAGATTATTTTAACCGGATTGTCATCTTGTAAAAGCTTGTTAACCATTTTGAATGATATTTTGGATTTTTCTAAAATTGAGGCAGGCAAAGTAGAGTTTGAGGCCAATTCTTTTGACTTAAAGGAACTGCTCAACAATCTTTATAATGAATTTAAACCGATAGCGGTCGAAAACTCAATCACATTAGCATTGAATTTTGATGATCATTTTCATCAATATTGGCTAGGTGATGTAACGAGAGTAAAGCAGGTCTTGATTAATATTATCTCTAATGCACTTAAGTTTACTCATCAAGGTAGCGTAAATATTAATATTAGTGGCTCACAAGAAGTCGTTATTAAGGTGATCGACACGGGCATAGGCATGTCTGAATATGCATTGAACAGTATTTTTGACCGTTTTGAACAAGCGGATAAGTCGACGACCAGAAAATACGGTGGCACCGGTTTAGGTGTTAATATCGCTTTGAATTTAGCTAAAATGATGGGGGGTAATATAGAGGTACAAAGCAAGCTAGGTGAAGGGAGTTGTTTCGTTATTTCTTTACCTTTGACTCGAACAAATAAACAGAAAATATTGAAAGAAAAAGCACTTTTGGCGACACCGCAATTAAAAAACATCACTATTTTACTTGCTGAGGATACTGCTATTAATCGCACCATATTTAATAAGTTAATGGCGCCAACCAGTGCCAATATATTAATGGCGAAAAACGGCGCTGAATGTATCGAGCTGTTTAAAACTCATCATCCTAAGGTTATCTTTATGGATATTCAAATGCCGGTAATGGATGGTGTTGAAGCCTGTAAAATTATTAGAGCAAGCTCTAATATTCCGATCGTTGCGATAACGGCAAATGTTATGAGTGAAGATGTTGAGTTATACAAAGAGATAGGCTTTGATCGCGTGCTAAGTAAACCTGTACAGCTACAAGAGCTTTACGAGGCTTGTACTAAATACATTGTATGATGGGCATATTTCGATTTTAAGTTATGTTGAGCAGGCGCGATAATCCTTTGATTATCTTGTGATAAAACAGCAAATTTAAAACTTTGGAAAAATTTGATTTCTGCCAGCATTTTTCGCTTGGTAAAGCTGCTTATCTGCACAGTTGATCATTTCATCAATGGTTTGGTTGTCTTTGAATTGCTCAATGCCCATACTCATCCTGACATTAATATCATGGCCTTCATAATGAACAATATGGTGTTGGAGTTTTTCTTGGATTTTTTCTGCTAAAACATGGGCACTTTTGGCTTGGGTTTGCGGTAAAATAAATAAAAACTCTTCTCCACCCCAACGAGCAATACAGTCTTGCTCCCTCATACCATTGGTAAATATTTTTGCCAACTCAATTAATACTGCATCACCCGCATTATGACCGTACTTATCATTAATTTTTTTAAAGTGGTCAATGTCACATAAAATAATAGATAAAGATTCTTTACTTCGAATGACACGTGCTTGTTCTCGTTTTAACAGAGTAAGCGCAGCACGGCGATTAGATAATTGGGTTAGGGGATCTAAATGCGCCAAGCGTTGATATTTTTCACTTAGTTTTAAGGTGTGCTGATAAGATTGATCTCTTGAATATTCATATAGAGCAGAAAGAAAAGTCACGGTTAAAAAAGAGTATAATAAGCGTAATTTAAATTCAGTACTGTAGGCAGTATGAGGAATGATTTCCGTAGGTATACTCATGATTGCAATAGATATTATTACAAAGAACATAATCTCTATCAGACCACGTTTTAGGCCATGAACAAATACTGAGACAGGAGCAACAATAAATATCCATAGTGGACCTGTATTCTCAACGCCACCAGTATATATAAGGTAAAACATTAATATATATAAAGAATACAGAATAATTGCAGAACTTAATTTAATGTTGTTAAATTTTTTGTGGGCATAATAACCGATGAAATAAATCAAGCTGGCGATGAATAATGATATCGCTAAAACAAAGTTTTTGTTAAAAAGACCAACAATTCCCATAACAGCCGTTATCGACATACCTACTAATGCAAATAATGAAATGACATGAGGTTGATGAAATTTTTCGTTATCAAAGTGGTTCATTTTAGCTTATTCTCACAAAATCCTTTTTAGCGAAGGTGTTATTTCGCTGTTTATTTGTTCACTATAACAGTTTGTATAATGGTTTTAAATATTTACTAATCTCTTAATAACAACCGTTTATTCGATGTTTAATACTTTTTTTAATGGTGCTAAGTAAGGTTCAAAGTGACGCCATTGCTCGGTAGCACTTTTATAAATCGGCTGACGGACTTGCTCAGAGCTTGGCGTTTTAATGGTGCGTTTGGTTTTATGAAAATCAACACAAGATTGTTCAAAGCTTAAGCCACAAAAATCAAGTATTCTTCTGACCTGCTTTTCTAAGTCATCAACAACATCTTCGTGATTAACCGTTAAAACAAATCCCGGCAGTACTTGCTGCCAATGAGACATTAATTTCAGATAAGCCTGGTAGTAACGGCCAATGTCTTCAAGGCGGTAACTAAAATCTTGTCCTTCGGCAAATAATTGCTTAAAACCACTAAAGCAACAAGCCATTGGTTGGCGTCTTGCGTCAATAATTTTAGCGTTTGGCAGTATTAATTTAATCAAACCTATGTGTAAAAAATTGTTAGGCATTTTATCAATAAAAAGAGGGGCCTGTTCACGATAGACTCGTGTTTCATCAATAAACTGTTGACCGAAGCGTTTAAAATATGTCGGATTAATTTCAGCTAAATTTTTGGGGTATTGGCTTTCTTTATGGCTTTCCTGCTCATTTTTATTATTCTCGCGCCCGCGTAACCTCGACGCTAAGCCTAAAATGTTGTGCAGTTCCATCGTGCCATCAACTTGACTGTGTGAAGCCAGTATTTGTTCAAGCAGGGTTGAACCTGCACGGGGTAAACCAACAATAAAAATAGGATCCGGTGAGTTAAGGCCTAAATTGCGACGAACTTCAAATAACTCGTGGGTACAGTATTTTATTTGTTCAGCGACTTGTTGTTCTATTTTATTAATGTCAAAGCCATTGCTAGCATGCTGTAATTCATTACCTTGCTGATAAGCTTCAAAGGCTTGCTGATAGTCTTCTCTGTCTTCAAAGGCTTTACCGGTAGCAAAATGTAATTGCACTTTGTCGGTTATCGCCAAATTCTCATCCGTACGCTGGTGTTGCATTTTGGTAATTTCTTCATCACTAAAGCGGTAGGTTTTCGTATTGGCTAAACTCCAAAATGCATCACCGTAGCTGGGGTTTAATTGATAAGCTTTTTGGTAAGCAGCAACCGCTTTTTTGATATCGCCTTGAGCTTTTAGCGCATGACCAAGTTGTAAATAGAAACCGGGGATCTTGTTATCTTGTTTGATGGCTTGCTCAAACAAAGTTATAGCTTGTTCTATTTTACCTAAGCCTGTCAACGTATTGGCTTTGGCGATTTTATAGCTAAGATTGTCTGGTTGTGTCAGTAGTAATATTTCAACCTGCTGCTCTGCGGCTTTATATTTACCTAAACGGATAAGAAGGTTTAGATATTGAGAGCGTGCATGAATATGATCAGGAGCTAATTCAAGGGCGCTAGCCAGTAAAAATTCAGCATCGTCATAAACTTTTAGCTCCATACCTATTTCAGCAAGTAGGCACATGCCATCGACATGACGCTTGTTGTTCTGTAAAAAATGTCGACAAATTTGCTCAGCCTTTAATAATTTCCCTTCATACATTAATTCGGTAACCGCCAGTAATGCCGGCGGTAATTTTTTCAATTTTTCGAGATGGTTAGCTGCCTTTTGCACTTGTTCTTGTTGGCTGTCTTGTCGATAAATTTGAATTAGCTCATGCCAACTACCCACTAAACTTGGATTAAGTTGTACGGCCTTTTCAAAGGATAATTTAGCTTGCTTAACTTTGTTTAAGGCTAAATACGTATAACCTTGTTCTTGATTTGCTCGGCTGTGCAGGGCATCAAGTTTAAGTAACGCGTTAATACTGGTGAGTGCTTGGGTAAATTCTTTGCTATATCGCTGGGCAATAGCCATTAAATACCATAATTCAATGTGGTCTTGCTGTTCGGTGACTTGTTGTTGCAGTGCTTTACTTTGTGCAATCGCTTCGCTAAATTTTGCCGTTTGGATTAAGGTTTGAATCGATTTTAAGTGTGTTTCAATCGGGGGGACAGTTGTGTTGTTCAACGATTTTGCTCCAAGGCAGTTTAACAAGTGGTCTTGCTCTGATGAGATACTCTATCAATAAAAAGCCGCTTGATACAAAGTTCAAGCGGCTTTATTTAGTTTTTAGTTAAAAGTTAATTAACATTAACGCTTAATAAAAATCATACGAGAATCTAAAACCTACAGTACGAGGTCTGTTAGAAACAACTTTTGGCGTATATTGTTGTGTATCTACGTATAGAATGGCACTTTTATCAGTTAAGTTATCGATAAAAAATTCTGCTTTCCATTCGTCGTTAGTCACACCAAAGCTTAAGTTGGCCAAAACGTAACTATCTTGAATGTAACGGCCACCGGCAAAGGTTTCTCCGTTACTACTTTGATAGTTAACACCTTTATAGACATCAGCTTCTTTTTGAATACTTAAACCTGAACCTGTGCCATAAACTAAATTAGTCGCATCTTCGACCATGTAAGCATCCATCGCCATACCCGCAAGTCTTTCGCCGGTATAACTGATTGAACCGTTAATATAACCGGTTAAATCGCCAGAGATATTATAGTAATATTCTGCTTGTAGGTTGCCTGAAAATTTAGCTGAATAAGGTAATCTACTACCAACACTTGGTGCAATGCCATCAAGTACGTCATTAACTGATGTTAATTCAGTATCAATTAAGCTGAACGCGCCCGAGATAACTAAGTTGTCAGTCACTACCCAGCTAAAATCACCATCAATACCTTTGATCTCTGCATCACCTACGTTATCAGTAAATACTAAGAAACTGATATTGGTTGGGTCATAGCGTGAGGTCTGTAGATCAGATATTTTTGAATAATAAGCTGTGGCATTAAAGCGTAGTGATTGGTCAAATAAGGTTGATTTAAAACCAACTTCAATGTTATCTAAGCTATCGGTAGTTGAGTATACCGGTATACGGAAGCCTTCAAAAGCGCCTTCTTGGTTTGCAGCAGAACCACCACCTACACGGTTAGTAACCGGCGGTCTAAAACCTTCTGAATATGAGGCAAAGACCATCACATCGTCCGTTACTTTCCAATCAACAGAGGCTTTGATAATCGTATCATCTACGGTTAATTTACCACTATTATCAAGTAAACTTGTGTCTAACTGACCGCTAGCAATAGCCTCTTTAATGGCCGTTGCTTCTTCTTCACCAAAAAATTCGTTTAAGGCAGCGTCACTTCCGTCACCAAAGGCACGTAATCGACCACTAACATCAGCGGTTGTTGTCGACCCTTTATAAATGTCATCAATTTGATACCAACGGGCACCAAAACTTGCGGTAACTGTGTCGGTTATGTCATAAGCAAATTGACCAAATACCGCGACTTGATCTATCGTGTGGGTAACATCATTAACAAAACTGACTTCAGCAGGGAAAGGCCCACCATTACTGTTAATACCTTCACTACCAACAAGTGTTCTTTGTAAATCAGGAAAAAGTTCAGTATTGGCTATTTTAAATTGACCCACTGATGATACTTCTTGCGTGTCATAAAAAACACCAGCCGTAACACGCCAGTCTTTATCAGCAGGCGTATTGAAACGTAGCTCATGAGTCATACGAGAGGTACTAGTTTCTTCTTTGTAATACTTAGTTGGGTCAAGACACTCTTGTGCTTCAGGTGCACTTGCATAGTTACAAACATAATAAGCTGAAAATTGACCACCATTGGTATAACCGGTGTAATCAATCGTTGAATTAATATCTCTGTCTAAGTAACCACCAGTATAAACGATATCAAGTTGCTCAAGGCGACCTTCTAGTGTCCAGGTGGTTAAACCAAAATCATCATTATTATTTTCTGGTACAAAACGGTTTGTTGATGTTTGACCTTCAAGATTTGGATCATAAGAAAACACACCTTCAGTATCGAGAGACTGTTGAGTGTGTTGAACTAAAAGGTTCCATTCGTCATTGATCAAGTATGAGGCACCAAAACGTGCACCAGCATAATTAGCAGTGTTAAAGTCGTCTTCTACTAAAGCATCGTTTTGTGGTGCGGTAGTTGGAGTATTTTCTGGATCAGCTAGTTTAGCAAAATTAGCTGAAATTCTATCAATAACTACTGCACTACCGTTGTAACCACCTTGACCAGGGACATTGCGAATATTATCTATCCAACCGCCTTGGTGATCATTGTAAGTAGCAACACGAACAGCAAGTGAATCCGTTAAAGACATATTGAAATAAGCTTCAACAGAATTACTTAAGTCCCCGCCTTTTGTGGTACTTGTGCTGGTATCAAAACCGGCAGAAAAACCATCATGGTTTGGTTTTTTGGTAATCAAGCGAACTG
This sequence comes from Colwellia sp. BRX8-9, assembly GCF_014077245.1. NCBI lineage: Bacteria > Pseudomonadati > Pseudomonadota > Gammaproteobacteria > Alteromonadales > Colwelliaceae > Colwellia > Colwellia sp. BRX8-9. The sequence goes on along the minus strand of NZ_JACGVN010000009.1, from coordinate 74,377 downwards.
TGCCCGATTGCGAGCTAGCACCAAAGAGTGTGCCTTGTGGCCCAGGTAAAACTTCTATACGTTCAACATCAGTCGCGTAAACATCTAAGTTACGTCCTTGCATGGAAACGGGTTGTTCGTCTAAGTAAAAAGCAACTGACGGTTGCAATGCCTGTACTGACGAGACAGATATGTTTGTTTGTGCGGTAGCTGCACCACGGATATATATTTCATTTTGTCCAGGGCCAGTGCCCTGAAAAACAACATTAGGTAAAAATTCTACATATTCGTCAAAATTTGACACCCCAAGTTTTTCTAAACTAGCACCCGTTAAGGCGGTAACGGTAACAGGAACATCTTGAATAGACTCTGTGCGTTTAGTTGCAGTAACTTCAATAACTTCTATCGTTGCTTTTTGTTGCTTTGTGACTTCTTCAGCAGAGAGAGCGCTCGATGCAGCTAGTGCTGTAAGCACAGCATAATGCAACTTAGTGAATTTCATATTAAGTATCCCTTGGTGTTTAATTATGTTTTGAGTTGATATTATTAGAGTTCTAACTATATTTATTCGCGTATAGCTTAACAAAAAATAGGACTTATAGATAATTTTTACAAATCTTTATATATTAGTTGGTGTATTTGTGTTTCTAATAGAGCATTTGTTCCTCTTTAAATTTTCTTGTGTTGTATACAGAATTGTTTACAGCATGGCTTAAGTCGATATAATATCAATACTAATTAAAATCAGGGGAAGAATTTGCCTACAACCGTTAAGAGTCAATTAAACAAGAAGGTATTTGGCAGTGCCTCCGCTATTATTATTGCCTTGTTAGTTTATACCGCTGCACTACCTCAACAGGCGCAAAGTTTATTCACACTTATTCAAACGAGTATTATTGAAAATGGTAGTTGGTTCTATGTACTGACTGTCGCATTCATCTTCTTTTTTGTTATCTTTTTAGGCGTTTCTCGTTATGGCGATATTCGCTTAGGTCCAGATCATTCAACACCTGACTACACCTTAGTCTCTTGGCTGTCGATGCTCTTTGCTGCTGGAATGGGCATTGGCTTAATGTTTTTTGGTGTCGCAGAACCCTTAATGCACTATTTGTCACCACCAACAGCAGAAACAGGTACGGTTGAAGCCGTGCAAGAAGCAATGAAAATGACATTTTTTCATTGGGGACTTCATGCCTGGGCTATCTATGCCATTGTTGCCTTAGTATTAGCCTATTTTAGTTATCGTCATAATTTACCATTAACGTTACGCTCTGCACTATATCCTTTGATTGGAGACAGAATATATAAATGGCCAGGACATTTGGTCGACATTTTTGCTGTGGTGAGTACGGTCTTTGGTGTTGCTACTTCGCTGGGCTTAGGTGCCTCACAAGTTAATGCGGGTTTTGGTTATTTATTCGGTATTGAAGTCTCAGTCACTAATCAAATAATTATTATGTTTGGTATCACGTCACTTGCGGTTATATCAGTTGCCACAGGGCTAGATAAGGGCATTAAAATACTTTCTGAAACCAACATGGTTTTAGCGGTGATCTTGTTATTTTTGATTTTTGTGCTCGGCCCGACAGTCTTTTTATTACAAGCCTATTTACAAAATATTGGTGATTATTTAGCGGATATTGTTCATAACACCTTTAATTTATTCGCTTACAAAAAGACTGACTGGATAGGTGGCTGGACAATCTTCTATTGGGGCTGGTGGTTGGCGTGGGCACCTTTTGTTGGTTTGTTTATTGCCAGAATTTCACGTGGCCGTACTATCAGAGAATTCATTATCGGCGTTATGCTAATACCCACGGTCTTCACTTTATTTTGGATGACTATTTTTGGTAATAGTGCGATTGATTTGGTTTATAATCAAGGCATTGTCGAATTAGGAGAGATGGTCAGTAAAGACTCATCCGTTGCCTTGTTTGTCTTTCTTGAAAACTTCCCATTATCTTCGGTGTTGTCATTCTTTAGTGTCTTAATGATTGTGATATTTTTTGTCACCTCCTGTGATTCAGGCGCTATGGTCGTTGATATGCTTTGCTCGCATGGCAAAAATGATACGCCGCTATGGCAACGTGTTTATTGGGCGGTAGGTATTGGTATCGTTGCGGCAATATTATTATTGGCTGGTGGTCTTAATGCCCTCCAAACCATGACCATTGCCAGTGCTCTACCTTTTACTATCGTATTATTACTGGCCATTGCAGGCTTGATTAAATCGTTAAGAGTTGAAGCTTTTAAGCAGGATAGTCAGCTAATCACAGCAATACCTCACTCAGGTAATGAGAATAGTGATAGTTGGCAAATGCGCTTAAAGAATGTTGTCGATTTCCCCAACAAAGCTAATGTCAGTAAGTTTGTTACGCAGACAGTCGTTCCAGCATTTGATTCTGTCGCTAAAGAGCTACAAGCCAATCAAATCAATGTTGAAATCTCACATGACGATGGGCTGACGTTAATTGTCGACCATGGTGAAGCACAAGAGTTTGTTTATCGGGTGTTAGCTCGTAAGTACTCTCAACCTGACTATGTTATTGAAGCCAATGAAGCGGAAGATGAGCAAAGTTATTATCGTGCTGAAGTTCACTTGGGCGAAGGTGGTCAAGACTATGACATTATGGGCTGGTCGAAAACGGCAGTGATCAATAATATTATTGATCAATACCACAAGCATTTGCATTTCTTACATTTGTTACGCTAATAGACAACAGCTCGGGTTAAACCGAGCTGTATTTACTTATTAGATGCGTCAGCTTTACTACTGCTGCTGGCGCTCATCGCATCAAGCTCTAATAACGGAGCCGCATCTATTTCATTTGCATCCATCATTCCAGCCAATCGTTCCATAGATGAAAGCAACTGTGATTGCTCCCATTGCGCTAAATTCGAAAATTTATCAATAAAATGCTCTTGCAATGCTTGGGGGGCATTGAGTAAAAGTGCTTTACCATCCTCGGTTAAATATAAGCTCACTCTACGTTTATCTTGGGTACTACGTATTCTTGAAACTAAGCCTTTATTCTCTAGCCTGTCCAAAATATTGGTCACGGTAGCAGCACTTAAATTAACATTTTTGGCTACTTGGCTTGAATTTATACCAGAAACTTTATCTATTTCTAGCATAATTAATAATTGTGGACTGGTTAAACCCGAAGTTTTATTAAGGTGTTTTGAATGTAAATCGATTGCCCTGATGACTTTCCTTAAGGCAATTAATAATTGTTGATGTTTTTCCATTACAGTGTGCTTCTTACTTTAATTACTATTAGTTTAATCAAAAAAAACAGCAACACCTAGACAAATTACCTAAATAGGCGTTATTAGATGGTTTTAAAGAGAAATTTAGAAAAACCCTATAACTAAAGGGACTTGAACCCACAGTAAGCGAAAATGGCATCACTGATGGATGTGTGTTTTCTTTGAGATAAACTTATAAAGAATGGGGTAGGCTAAAGGGACTTGAACCCACGGTAAGCGAAAATGGAATCACTAATGGATGGATGTTCTATTTGAGATAAACTTATAAAGAATGGGGTGGCTAAAGGGACTTGAATCCACGGTAAGCGAAAATGGAATCACTGATGGTTTTATTTAATATGTTATAGGTGTGCTTATAAAGAATGGGGTGGCTAAAGGGACTTGAACCCTCGACAACCGGAATCACAATCCCTTTGACAGTATAGGATTTACTTAGATTAACGTGTATCAAGGTTGATATTACTCGTGTTGATCATGTCATAGTTTGGATTTAGGTGTAATTCATTAGCTTTGCAAACTCACAGAATAGTACCAGAGTAAATTTTTGATTATTTATATAAACTTTTTTAAAACTAACGTCCAAACACCCATTAATGCCCAAATTATTCTTTTTTGAGGTGATCTTCTAAGATTTTTCTGTTTCCTTTGTTAATTTCAAAATTTTAGCGTAAGGAAAAAAACGTTCAGCAGAATTATGCTTAGTAATATTGGGTTCTAACAGTTTTTGATAAGCTTATTGAGTTAACTCTGTGTTATTTTCTTTTGTTAATTTAACCGAACGTTGTAAATGTTTGTTGAACTTAGATATTTTTTTTGTTATTAATTAATTAATTATTTAGGGAATGATAATTAAACTTTATACTTACAGTTATTACAGGGAAGTCATTAATTGAAATCTACACCTCTGCCATATACTTGGATATCAAGTTTTATTTATTTTTCTATCTCTATCGTTATAAGTGGTTAAGAGGTAATAAATGGACTTGATTCATGAAAACCCTTTTCGTATATTGGGATTAAATGCCAACTCAACGGAAAGAGAGTTACAGAAACAGATAGCGAAAGTTAAGCGTTATCTCGATGTCGGAAAAACCGTACACTTCCCTACAGACTACCCGTTCTTAAGAGCAATTGAACGTCCTATAGATTTAATCCATCAAGCATCTGGACAAATAGAGCAAAGTTATAAAAAATTTTACTACGCATTATTTTGGTTTGTAAGTGAAACATCTTTTGATGAAATAGCTCATAAAAAACTTGAAGATAATGAAGTATCATCGGCCATTGAAATATGGAGTAAAAAAATAAAAGAAGAAGTAAATGATAAAAGTTTTTCTGCTTACTTAAATTTATCATCATTGTATTTAGCGCTATCATTTGATGGAAAAAGAATTAACCATAAAATGCTAAGTAAAGGCCTCTATTTAAAAGGGAAACTTTTAAGAAGTCAGTCTTTGTCTAAATTAACGCAACTATTACATATTAAGTCAGACTGTATAAACTCAGAAGAACTTACGGTGCAATTTGTAGATGAAACATTGCAATGGCTTAGCCCTTATATTGGTAGGTCACATGGAATTAAAACAAGTGGTGTTATTGAGTTGTTTAGTGCGTTTCCTTCGAGTATTCAGAAGTATTTAGCAGATAAATTTACAGAAGAGCCTGTCCTAGAAATTAAAAGCAGAATTGATAAGTGCACTCAACGTAGAAAAGAGTCCTCTTTAGAGGCGAATCGATTTGGGAAAGAATTATACAGTAGTTCTAAAGGCTGGCTAGATTCCCTTAGGGAAACCCTAGGTGGTGATAATGTAAAATATCAATTATTAGCAAATAATCTTGCCAATGAAATTCTTCAATGCAGCATAGACTACTACAACTCGCAATCAAAAGATGGAAATGATGATGCACATAGAGATGCATTATTAGTACTAAGTTTTTCTGAAAAAATAGATAGTTCAGGTCAAACCGTTGATCGAATAGAGGAGAGCAGAGAGACTTTAGAGGGTTTATTAGAAGAAAGGGAAGAAGAAAAAAAAGCAGAGCAATTGATAGCAGGAGTAAAAACGAACATCGCCAATATTACTCGCGCAATTGAAAGCTTTCAAAATTCTAATGATTCCATAAAAACTGCAACTAATTTGGTAAATAGATGTGTAGATGATTTGGAGTCTATAGGCAATGAATTAGGTAGAGATGATGAAACTTATATAATGTTTTGCGATGCGATAGCAAATAATGCGCTCAGTATGCTAATTGCTGTTGTAAATGAAATGCAGGAAAACCCTAAGCAATATGGTCTCAATAATATGCTTAGCTCGTTTACTCAAGCCAAGGAGTTGACTCAAAAACTACTTAACATAAGTGGATCATATGAAGTTAAAGCGAGAGTAAGGGAGAACTTGCAAACAATATCTGATTTAAAATCAACTATCGAGCAAATTAATAGAAAAGTTAGTAGTCAAGTTAAAAGCCAAAATAATAGCGGTTGTTATATAGCAACAATGGCATACGGCAGTTACGACCACCCTCAAGTATTAGTTCTTAGACAGTTTAGAGATAATGTTCTTAGCCAGAGTTGGTACGGGAAATTATTTATAAAAGTCTATTACAAAACATCCCCTCATTTAGTTTCTTTGCTAAAGGGACATGAAAAATCAAACTCATTTATCAAAAATCAATTAGATAAACTTATTAGGAAGTTATAGAAGTGAAAAAAATATCATTTTTAATCCTGCTAGCCTTTATAACAAGTGGCCAAGCAGTAGCAGAAGAGTGTGCTATTGAAGATAAGTTTTATCAAAAAGTTACACAAAAAGTTGATGGGAATTCATTATTTGGTACTGATGCATCTGTTGAACAATTGCTCCAAGCCGGCACCATCAGCCGCAACCAAGTGGCTTGTGTAGAAAAAAAACTCAAAAGCCTAATTGAAAACTTAAATAAGCTAAAAGTTATTACTGAACAAAATAGCTCAAATATCCATATCAATGAAAGTAAAATTGTCACACTAAATTCAACAATCAGTGATATTGATAAAGACCTAAACCAAAAGCTCAATAAAATAAATCAACAAACTAAGCAATTAAACCTGTTGATTACTGATAACCAATCAATTATTGAGCGTGATTTAGTATCACTTAAAGAAGAATACAAAAAATCGGATGAAGAGCTAATTGCAGAGGTTAAGAGCCTAAAACAGTTGGTAGGTGATGAATCATCTAAATTAAACAAAGTTATTAAACAACTAAAAGCATTTACTAATGAAACAGATTATAGCCTTGAAAAGCTTTCAACTGATACATCAGGTAATGTCTTAAGGCTCGATGATTATATTTGGTATTTAGTTATCGCCATTGGCATAACGGCTTCCCTTCTTATCGTTTCGTTTTTTGTTTCTAGATTATTTACGGTTAATAAAGAGAAATCCATTTTAGATACCCTTAATATGTTCAAACAAGATGTTGAGTCAAATATCTTAAATGCCGATAAAAAGCTCGCCGAACTATTAGAGTTACTCTCAAACAATCTTAACACCCAAAAGTCTTCAGATGAAGATCACTCTTTAGCAATAAAAGTAGCTGACGAAATTGTCAGAATTGAAAAAAACATCATAAGAATGGATGCCAAAACGAAAGGGTTAAAGCAACTCGTAGCATCGGTTAAACGGATACAAGATAACTTTGCTGCCAATGGGTATGAAATAGTGAAAATGTTAAATCAACCTTATGATGACAGAATGAAAGCATCTGTTTCTTTTGTAACAACTGATGAACTAGAAACAGATGAACAGTTAATTACGAAAGTAATCAAACCGCAGGTAAATTACAAAGGTTCTGCAATACAAGTTGCAGAAATTGAAGTCAGTGTAGGGGAATAATAATGGCTAGAAATAAAATTGATTATGGTATTGACCTTGGAACCACAAACTCTGCAATTTCGAGAATAGAGAAAGGTGAACCAACTATTATTAAAACGGATACCTTAAAAGACACTCTGCCTTCTTGTATTTTCTTTAATAAGAAGAAAGCTATTCAAGTAGGCGACTCTGCGCATAGTGCTTTAAAAAGAGACAAACTAAAAGCATTAAAGAATCCAGGAAAAGCTATTAGCAATGCTTTTATTGAATTTAAACGTACCATGGGGACGGATAAAAAATATTATTCTCAAGTCATGGATCATGAATATAACTCTGAAGAGTTATCTTCTGAAGTATTAAAAGCATTAAAGTCATTTGTTTCTGATGAAAGTGTTAACTCTGTTGTTGTAACAGTACCAGCAAAATTCACCAGTAATCAGAAAGATGCCACACTTAGGGCTGCAGAACTTGCTGGATTTTCTCAATGTGAATTACTTCAAGAGCCTATAGCGGCGGCAATGGCTTATGGAACCACTTCATCAATAAAAGATGGACACATTTTAGTGTTTGATTTTGGAGGAGGAACTTTTGATGTAGCACTTGTTGAAGTGCACGAAGGAATCATGAAAGTTATTGATACTGAAGGGGATAACTATTTAGGTGGCAAAAACTTAGACCTTGCTATAGTCGATAAAATTATTATCCCTTATCTAAAAGAAGAGTATGAATTAGATGATTTGCTGTCCGATGAGCAAAACAATAAAGCATTACAAGCGTCAATGAAGTTTTATGCAGAAGAGACCAAAATTCAAATGTCTTTTAACGATACGCATAACATTTTATCCGATTTAGGTGATATCCCTATCGAAGATGATGATGGGGAAGAGTTAGAGTTAGATATCACTGTTACCCAAGAGATGATGAGAGTAGCAGTCGGGCCAGTATTTCAAAAGTCTATTGATACTTGTAAAGAGCTGTTAAACAGAAATAAAGTATCTGCGACTTCTCTTAAGTCACTATTGCTTGTTGGCGGGCCAACCTATTCTCCTATTCTTAGATCCATGCTCGAAGATCAATTAATAAAACCTGACTTAGGTGTAGATCCGATGACCGTTGTGTCAAAAGGGGCTGCCTTATTTGCCGCAACGGTCGATATCTCAGAAGAAGTACAAGAAGAACAACGAGATAGAGCTAAAATACAATTACAGTTAAGCTATGAATCTACTACGGTTGAAGAGGAAGAGTTTGTTGCTGTAAAAATACTTGAAGAAAAAACAGATGGTGATATCCCTGAAAAGGTTTTTGTTGAGTTTACTAATAGTGACAAAACTTGGTCTACAGGTAAGACCCTAGTAGAAGAAAGTGGTGAAGTAATTGACGTTATTTTAAAACAAGATACATCAAACTTATTCAGTATCACGGTAAGTGATGAAAAGGGAAATATTATCGATTGCGAACCTGAGTCATTTACAATTTTTCAAGGTTCTAAAATTGGCAGTGCAACCCTTCCGTACCATTATGGTGTAGAAATTAAGAGCCGACAATCGGGTAAAATAATATTTGATCCAATAAAAGGATTGGAAAAAAATCAACCAACGCCGGCAGTGGGAACCAAAAATGGTTTAAGAACGCAAAAAGCTATTAGACCAGGGCTTAAAGAAGACTCTTTAAAAGTTGCACTGTATCAAGGAGATCACAATGCTACGGGAACAAGAGCAATAAATAATGAACATGTTTATGATGTGCTTATAACAGGAGAGCATTTACCAAAACTTCTCCCTGAAGGCAGTGATGTTGAACTGACTGTAAAAATAGATAAATCGGAAAGGATGACACTATCTGCATATTTCCCTACCCTAGACTTCACTCATGAAATTGAAGTTCCTAAAGATACAACTCAAAAGGAAATTCCAGCAGAGTATTTAGGAAAAGAAATAAACAAAAGCATTCAATCTCACCAATTGATCTGTGAAGAAGGCGTTTATCAAGATAAAGCTGAACTTGACTCATTAGAGTCAGAGCTAAGTAGTATTAAAGAAGAGTTTGAGTTAGGGAAGACTGATTATGATAGGAAAATGGGTATTCTTAATCGGTTACGTGCAGCTATTAAAAAGATAGAAACAATTCAAGATGATAGTGAGTGGCCAAAAGTTGAAAAAGAGTTGAAATCAGTTTTTTATCAACTAGAAGAAACAAATGAGGAATTCGAAAACGAAAAAGCTAAAACCCTCATAAGTCAATTTAAGGCCCAAATACCTGAAGTGATTAAACATAAAGATGTAACTGTAGCGCAAGAGTTGATAGATAATATGCGCCAATTGAATTTTGCTATCACAGATGAAGGGCTTGGTGCTCAAATGGAAATAGCACTGCTTTATAACTTTAATGAAGAATTCGATATGTTGCAGTGGTCAGATCGTTATAGTGCAAGAGCTTTATTAGATAGAGGACTACAAATTGCCGTAGATTCTCCTTCGAAAGATAGACTTCGTCCTATTGTGTCAGAGCTATATAAAATGTTACCTCAAGCTGACAAAGCGATACTCAGTGAAGGCGATGGTACAGAACTAATTGGTTAAGGGAGAGATTGACTTGAAAAGTATATTTGATAAGCAAGAATATATTGACTCTAAGTACCAAATATTATTCTGCTTGGAAAATAATGCTAACTGTGAACTGTTCAGAGCAAAAGACAAGGATGACAAAACTTGTCTTGTTGCTTTGTATAATAGCTCAAAAATTCATAGGCATAGTTTTGCAGCTGAAATCTTACTTGAGTCAGAAATACTAAGAAAAATAGAACATGAGAATATTGTTTCGTATGTTGATAGTGGTGAAGTTTATAAAAATAACTCTAAGTATCATTATTTAGTAACAGAGTTTGTTAGTGGAGAAAGCTTAAAGGAAAAGATGACAAGGGATGGTCCTTTTTCACAATTTTCCGCAGTATCTCTAATACTAAAAGTAATTAAAGCTATTGAAGTATTGCATAACCATAAACCTGCAATTGTGCACAATAACCTCAATATGCAAAATATTGTACTTGATTACGCTAAAGAGACTATTCATCCAATAATCACAGGCTTTCAGTGTTCGAGATACCTACAGGATGTTAACCAATCTATAAATATTAAGTTGTTAAATCCTTTTTATGTAGCTCCAGAATTATATAACGGCGTTTATACAGTGCAGAGCGACATATTTGCTCTAGGGGCAATGCTTTATCATATGATCTTTGGTATTCCTCCTTGGCATTTGGAAAGAAAACCTGCGGCCGAACATTTTCAACCTGAATTTGTTGAAGCTCTGTTTGAAAAAAGAGAAGAAAGGTTAAAGTTTTTACCTCCTTGCGGGGGAGTACTCGAGGATGAAAGTTTAAAAAACACTTTACGTAAAGCCTTACATCAGGATGTAGACCAACGTTTCAGTAATCTAAATGAATTTTTAGCTGCGTTAAATAACCCTATTCGTATAGAAGAAGGGAATACTGAAAGCCCAATAAGTAACTCTGCTGGTGTAAGAAAAACACCTAGAAAAGGAGCCGGATTTTCTGCAATTGCAGGTATGTCTGATTTAAAGGAAACATTTAATAATGATGTAATTAGGGCGTTAAATGAACCGGAGTTATACAAGAACTACGGATTAACCATACCTAATGGCATGCTATTGTACGGTCCACCTGGGTGTGGCAAAACGTTCATATCACAACGATTTGCAGAAGAAGTGGGTTTTAATTTTGTAGAGTTGAAGCCTTCAGATATCAAGAGTCAATTTATTAATGCTACTGAAGAGAATATAGGGAGAATTTTTAAAGATGCATCAGATAATGCTCCTTCAATTGTTTTTATAGATGAAATTGATGCTGTTGTTCCTAGCAGAGAAGATAGTAATCTGCATCAAATGCATGCCGCGCCAGTAAATGAATTTTTGGCACAAATGTCAAACTGTTCAGAAAGAGGCATATTTGTAATAGCAGCTACTAATAGGCCTGAGAGAATAGACTCTGCCATTCTAAGAACGGGGCGTTTAGATAAAATAATCTACCTCCCTCCCCCTGACTTTTATGCCAGATTCGAAATGTTCAAGCTTTATTTAAAAGATAGACCAGTGGAATTAGATTTTGATTATGAATTGATAGCTACTAAAACTGAAAACTATGTCTCAAGTGATCTAAAGTTTTTGATTGATGAATCTTCAAGAGCAGCTTTGAGTGAAAAAGTCAGAATATCTACAGAGCATGTTTTAAGTGCCATTAAAACAAACAGGCCATCAGTTTCTCACTCTGAACTAAAAAAATATGAAGAATTGAAGAACAAAATTGAGGGTGATAAGGCTGATCCAGCCGAAAAACCTATGGGCTTTATTCAGTAAACGTTTAGGATTTAAAATAATGGAAAAAATAGAATTTAAAAAATTGTTATTTAAAATTGCTTTTTGCACCATGGGGTGTGATGGGGATATTGATCCTCTTGAAATAGAGGAAATGAAAAGTATAGATAAAAACACTTCCTTCTTTAATGATGTTGATTTATCACTTGAACTAGAGCAGTTAATAATAGAATTTAAAGGTAAGGGGATTCAGCTAGTTTCTGAAATGTTTGAGGAGTTAGATAGTACTGAATTGAACCCTATTCAGGAATTAATTCTATTAGAGGTTGCATTAAGGCTTATCAATGCGGATGGTAAACATGATGAAAATGAAAAAAGGTTTATCCAGCATTTGCGAGCACATTTAAAGGTACATGATGAAGAAATACTCGAAAGATTTGGAGAAGTAGATATTTTACATGTTAACCCATACGCTGGGCGCATCAGAGATTCTGGTTCCAAAAAAGTTAAGTTAGATATTAAAATGCCTGATGAAAAAAGCCTAAAGAAAATTGATTTTAAATTTGATTGAGATTTAAACACTTATCCTTTCCTTTTTTCAGAAAAATGGCGCGAAGATTAATTGAAAATAAATGTGTACTAATGTTATTAGTTGGTAACTTACATCTAGTATTTGCGCAATATATTCTTTTGTTACCTCTGCAGTTACTTCGCCCCTGCTAATACGTTATTTTTTAGGATTAAAAATAAAAAAATTAATTTGTTCATACATAGATTTAAAAGCTGGATGGGGAAAATCAAGTAATAACCTTCAGTCAATCTCAAAACTCATTAAAAATAAAAAACTAACACATAAGGACTATGACAATGTTTGGATTGTTTAAAAAAAAGAAGCCAAGAAGTATATTGGATGAGCTTGATTCCGTAACTGTAAATATGTATCGACCATTGTTGAAACATAAAAAAAACACTTCGGATGATAAAATTCTTGAAATAGTTCAAACAGTCATGAGTTCATTTCAGCAAGCTTCTGAAAGTAAAGGGGAACGAATTCCAGGTAAAGTTTTAATTAATATTTGCGCCCATTTTATATGCGTATATGATTCGCAGAATCAGGATTTTTTCATGAAACATGTGCCATATGAAATCAATGTATATTTAAATTCTGGGCTAAGGGATACCTACCTTTAATCATAACTAAGTAAACTAGGTGTGGCAGCGTTGAACTCAATTGAGTGATTGAATCGGCTGATAGTGAGGAGGTTAGGTTTTACTTTCCACTCATACCTATTGTACAAGAATCACCACATGCTGACCTAAATGCTCTATGTGATATAGATGATATTTTTGAAAACTTTTTTTGATTCAAATTTATAGCGTGTTATTGTCTTTTCGCTTATTCGAAACGCCACAGTTTAGGCTGTGGTATTTTATTTTTGTTTAATTATTTATAAAAGAATATTAGATGCAATATTTTAAGAATATACGTTTTTCAATTGTTTTCTTTACCTTGATATTAATACAACAAACGTCATTAGCGAACAATCAAAAAATAGAATCATTCAGTAAAGCAAAAAAACTATTAGAAAAGCAAGTTTATCAAAATCACCAAGTAACTCTCTACTGTGCAGCCAAGTTCAAAACCGATAAACAAGTCATTTTCCCTGATGGTTTTCATACAACTAAATACATAAAAAGGTCTAAAAAAATTGAATGGGAACATGTTGTTCCGGCTGAAAATTTCGGACGTGCGTTTTCTGAGTGGCGTGATGGCCATAATAAGTGTGTAAGTAGTAAAAGTAAGTCTTTTAAAGGGCGAAGATGTGCTGAAAAGGTAAATGTTGAATATCGTTACATGCAAGCTGATATGTTCAATCTATATCCTGTCATAGGAGCCGTTAATGCTTTACGTAGCAACTACAACTTCACCATGTTACCAGGTGAAGAAAGTAGTTTTGGTAGTTGTGCTATGAAAATTAATAATAGAAAAGCTGAACCACCTCAAAATGCTAGAGGTAGGATCGCTCGGACTTACTTATATATGGATGAAGCTTATCAGCGATACTCTATGAGTAAACAGCAAAAAAGATTGATGAACGCTTGGGACAAAACATATCCAATTAGTGAATGGGAATGTGCCAGAGCTAAGAAAATAACAGAAATTCAGGAAAGTGAAAATTCAGTTATTAAATTACGTTGTAAGAGCTTATAACTTGATGTTGACTCTGTAACACTTTGTAATATAGACTTATCTAAAGTATTTAACTAGTGACTATCATGCCTTCATTTATTGTATTTATTATTTCCTTTGTTGTTATCCTTGTTCTTAATCAAATAGGCTATGGGGGCTGTTTCAAAAGTTATTGCATAGGGGCAGCTATGCCTAAAGTAATATTTTTTGCCGCAGTGGTGACCATAATTCACTACTTTTTGAATAAGAAATAATTGTGTCGTCAATTAGTGTTTTTCTGTGTGATTACACTGATCACTCTTTATTCCATATCCACTGCAACCCCAAAAGTCACCATAACGGCCTTTTCTTAGCTTCATCGGCCTTCCACATTTAAAGCATATTTTTAAAGTTTCTTGGCAATGGGGATTTTGGCATATGCTCTTTTTTTCTTTATCTGTAGAAGGTGAAGAGCATTTAACACATATCCGGGGTTTTTTATTACAAGCAGTCCCTGATGTACATTGATAAAAATCGCCGAACTTTCCAGAATTCAATCTGAAATACCCAGCAGTACAAGAGGGGCATTTGAATATTTTTCGATAGTAAGCTTCAAACTTCTTTGATGCTATGTGTAAGTCATAACTAGGGGATAACAGCTCTTCGATAAACTCAGAAGGAGCCATAGGGTCTGCAATTAAATATGACTTTTGCTTTGCTCTAGTGATAGCTACATAGAGTAGCCTTCGTTCTTCTGAATGTTTAAAACCATCAACTAGAGGCAATAATGCTTCAACCACAGCTTCTTCTTTATTCTCATTTGGAAAGCCCAATTTTCCTCTAGATAAACCAACAATAATGCAATAATCAGCCTCTAAACCTTTTGAGCCATGGAAGGTCCAATATTTAATATTTGTGTACTTAGGTAAACTGCTTAATTCATCTTTAGCATTGCTAAGTAAATACCTATATCTCGCTAATACCGCAATAGTGCCATCAGGATCATTTGTTGTGATTGTTTGGACTATCTGCTTAATTCGCTTATCTATATTATTTTTATCGCTATCTAACAAGTATACTTGTGACTTTTCAACATGGTGGTGAGTTTCAATATGTTTGGTATATTGCTCAGGATTTTGCATTACAAATTGCCCAGCAGTTTTGGCAATACTATTGTTGTATCTGAATGTCTTTTGTAGTGTTGTTAAAGAGTGCTTACCAACAAATTTTTCGAACTGTGTTATTAATTCTAACTTACCACCAGAAAAACGATAAATAGACTGCCAATCATCCCCAACAACAGTAAGCCTTGGGTTAGGCCCTTTAACAATTAACTCTTCTAATAAATGCATCCTCGCTGCAGATATATCTTGAAACTCATCAACAAGTAAATCAGTCCATATTGGTTTGAAAGACCCAGTACTTACTGTATCAAAAGCTCTGATAATCATATCATCGAAATCAATTTCACCTTGATGCAGTAATTCTGATACATAAGCACTGTTGATATCTTGAAGAAGCTCAGCATATTTTTCAGCCTGAGAAATATTAGCATCTCCTAGTCTTTGTTCTATTCCTATACGGTCTAACTGTTCTACTCTAATTGCCTGTAAGCACTTTATATAACGTTTAATATTAGTAGCTAAAAAATCAGAATCTTTGAGTGCTTCAAGAATTTCTTCGGGTTTTTTAGGTGTTATCTCTATCTTAAGTTCGACCATTAACTCTTCAAGTCTTTGTAATAAATTATCTTCTACCCAATCGTAGTGATATGTTTCTATGAGAGTGGTTTCGCATTCTTCGTGCAGAGCTCTTTTAGATATCATATGCTCGTTGTATTGCTTTGCATCAATGTCAGCTCTTGTACTACCATCTCTTGAAATACCAAAGTGTTCTAAATAAATATCGCTATTTGAAATTTTAAAGTCTGGCTTGTAATCAAAGCCTATTTCAATACGGCGTTTAGAAACATATTTAGGTTCATATTCATATTCAATTGAATTTAAGAAGAACCAGTTTGCTATTAATAACTCTTGATAACCTTTAACTAATTCACCTTTGAGTGTTCTATATTCATTGTCTCTAACGTGGTTTTCATATTCTTCCTGAGAACTAAATTCATACGGGTTACTTGGCTGATATGACAGGTCAATGAAGTTCCTCATAGCTCTTGGACTTTGGCAAATATATTTGACTAACCACTTAGAAAACCAGATTTCAAGCTGAATGGGATCTTCAGAAAAAATAGATAAACGAGTGCTTATTTTTGAATCCTTTAATATTTTCAAGCCCAGGGCATGAAATGTCATAATGGTTGGTGATGCACACAATAGACCAAAGGATTCTTTTCGCTCTTCTAATCTGTCCTTTAATTCTTTCGCTGCAGCATTATTATAAGCAAGAACTAAAATCCTTTCAGCGGGTATTTTATCATGGACAATTAAACTAAGAGCTTTAGCTACCATAACCGAGGTTTTACCCGTACCGGCTGCGGCTAGGACTAGATTTCTATCATTATTCCTAATAACCCCTAACCTTTGCTCTACTGTTAAAGGATTTGATTCAATTCCATCAAAAAAATCCTTTTGAATATTAAGCATCTTTTTTTCATATTCAGCCCTAAACTCATCGATATTACTAATCGGTAATTGTTCAGAGATAGACTCTATTCTTAAAGTTTGTTCTCTAGAAAGTTCTGCTTCCCAGCGTTTTTTTGACTTTTTATAATTATTAATCAAAGGAGTTACTAGAGTATTTAATCTTTCGACAGATGAGTCTCTTAAATATTGATTTACGGCCTCGCTATAAAACAACTCAATGTTTTTTTCGATATTTAAACAAATTTGGCTATAGATAATGTCTTTAAGTTTTTTTTCAAAAAACATCTTACTTTTAGCGCTAATAAAGCTAATGTTATGGCGTTTATTACTTGTTTCGAATATGAGTGTATTACCAAAGATAGAGCTTTTTATATATGGAAAATTTACAACCTGACTCAGAGGGATTTCTTCGACGTTACTATTTTTGTAGTTAATTTCAATGTTATTGTCCGATATCGCAATGGTCTTTACTTTGCCCCAATACCGTCCAATTAAATTCCGTTCAATTGTGTGATTCATCTTGTTTCTAATAATTCCATTTAAGCAGTCTAACTTACTTTCTTAGTAATTTGATTGTAGCAATATTAGCTAATGTTTTTATATCTACTTTGTCTTTGACTATATGCATTTTTCTATGGCAATTAGGGCATAGTGCTACAACATTATACCAACGGTCTTTCCCTCCCAGGGCAAGCCATATTACATGATGAACCTCTAAATATGGGTCGCCATTATTCTTTGAAAATGGAGCGTCACCGTCACAAAGCTGACATACACCATCTGCTCGTCTTAACGCATACTCAACAAGTAGCTGACTTCGTTCATGTGCTTTAACTTTGCGAATTCTATTTTTATTTTTGTTTTTTAGCTTTGGGGTCGTATTTATTTCATTTTCTAGTTCTGCTAATTCTTCATTAGTAAACTTCTTAGCTAATTTTTTCTTGGTTAAAATGCTGGATTCAATTTCATTTTCACTAAAAGCCTGAGGGGCTCCACTCTTTAATCTCAATGGAAAAATACAAACATCGCGCATTTGATTATCAATATCAAATTGTTGAGCAGTGTAAGGAGCTGATGCCAGCTCACATATGCCATGAAATTTATACGGCTGTTTACCGTCAAATCGTTCAAACAAATACAAAGGAATATTATTAGCTGCAGAATTTGCTACAGTTTTATTCTGAGCAAATTGGAGAGATTGTTTACCTTTTGACCCCATGCCTGTGTAATGGAGAACACCGTTATTATCCCATTTATCGTCATATAAACTTTTAGAATGATCACAAATAAGCACTAAACATTCGAGCGTATTACTTTTTCTCATTCCTCCACTATTACCGACTTTAAAATAATCATGAAGATCATTATTGGTTAAAGTCATTCCTGGTGTTAACTGTGATGGTAATGGCATTAGGACTCCCTGTGTATTGAATTCGTTATTTAAAAAGTATTAATAAGGCATTGCCATTTGGGGATAATAGCAAACTTAAAGCTCCAATATTAACAAATACAGTAAACCAAAAGCTTGTTCTAAACTCTCGCTTTTGGGATTTGTGTCTAAGTATTTGCTGAGCGATAGCTGCTCCCGGCCAACCGCCTAGTAATGAGAACATGTGCAATGTACTTTCTTGAGTACGCCAAGCGCCTCGTTGAGCTTTTGATTTATCAAACCAATATGCCAGAAAGGTAACAACACTTAACCCCAAGTAGGCGAGAAGTAAATTCTTAGGTATATGATTCAGGAAGAAAGCGATAGAGAGTGACCCGAGGAATAGTACAGCTAAATAAATTGAGAACTTACTCACTTTGTTAGCCTGCTTTTTCTTTAGCTTTTCACCTGAAAAAGTAGCTTCGCCAGCGCAATATCTACCTTGATTATCTTTTGCTAGTGAAAAGGTGATGACTTCATTAACTTGAGGTATTCGAGTGCGATTTTCTAGTGCTGTTTTGTGGATGAAAATTTGATCACCGCCACCATTAGGTTGGATAAAACCAAATGCTTTATCTGCATTCCATTTGATTAACTTACCTTTCTTTCGCATTAATTAACTTCCTTGTCCAAAATTTAAAAGCTATTACTTATACAGCAAGTGCCATTCAGAAGATTTTAATGCCTAAGCAAAAATCTGGAAAAACCTAACCATCCTGCTAGTTAATATTATCTCTCGTAAGCTTAAAGATACACAACTTACTAAGAGTAATTACCATGACTAAATCCTTAACAAAAAAACAAGCAAGAAAAATAATTAGAAACCATGTTCAAGCATTTATTTGCCCGTATGAACCGCATTATAGCGAGGATGTAACCCGCTTCTATCAGTTAGTTCCTATTTTACAAATATTTCCTGATGCAGATCTAGATGATTTATGTTGCCAAGTCTTAGAGGCTATTGTGCATTAAGCTAATTACTAAATAAATTAATCACCTTAACTTAAGTGGTTAATTTATTTTGGGTCTGGAAATAGACGTATTGGAAAGTCTTGTTTTACATATCCTGACGTAAAAATCTTTTTTGTGATTTCTTCATTACAACGCAACATATCCATATTTTTTTTAGTCGATGTTTTTTTGGTTAAAGGTACTTCAGCGTTTTCATTACCAGTAATAAGGCCAAACATTTTGGAAAATTTGGTCACCATCTCTTCAACCTCTTCTTTGCCTGCCTCCACATTTAAATCTTTGGCAGTTAATGGTGTAAAGCCTTTCCTTTTCTTTTGTGTTGAGTCTCTCAAAAAATTAATTGTTTCAGTCCAAAAGTGAGGCATTAGCAAAGTAGGTGTTCCCATTCTTTTATTTGATACCTTTGAATCAATAAAGGGAACGTTTAAGGTAATAGCAACGCCTGATGTATGCGATAAAATATAACTTAAACCTTTACGTATGCTTTTAAGGTCACGAGCTACGACACATTTTCCTTCAGATTTTTGATACTTTAAACGGTTAAGGTGTGAAAACGTTTTAAACTGTTCCCCTTCATAATTTTTTGAAATATTACTTTTAAAGCTAGGGGTTATTGCTTTTTTAATAACTTCTGTCACTAAATTTTGGACCTCTTTTTCTGACTTAGGAGCTAGGCCAACGCCATCAAGATTTAAGTTTCCATATAGTTGACTAAGGGGAATAAAATTTTTTCCATTATCTGAACATTGTAGATATTTCAAATGGTCACCCCATTCTTTTTTCTCAAATAATTTATTAACTTCAATAACAAAATCATTCAATTTAGTAATAGAATGCCCTTTAGCTTCATTTGAAATTTCATCTTTTAAGCGGCTTAAAAACTCAAAATCCTTATATGTATGAAAATCACTTAGCTTACTTACTTGGCTTTGAATTGATTCAATGAATTCTATATCAGACTTTTCTGTACTTCGTGAAATGGCCGAGAGTTTACCTAATAATGTTTTCTTCATATCTGTATAAGCAGAAATATCTTCGAGTAAACCTGCTTGGGTTAATAACTGGTTAATTGGCGCATCGTTCAGCCCTAGTAGTTGCAAGCTTGCAATAAAATAAAGAGAATCTGCAGTTGATGAAAATAGTTGAGCAGTTGTATCTTTATCCAAATTATAAATGTCCCACCCTTTACCTTCACTGATAAACTTATCTTGATTAAATTCATTACTATAAGGAAGCATTATAGTGATGGGGTTACTAGCAGCCTCACTGTCATAATCTGGCATTATATTTTTTATTGCATCTATAAAGCTTTCATGATCACCGTCATAAACGGAAACATTGAGAGACGTATCTTCTAAATTTGAATTATCTACAGGATGCTTTGTATCAACCCATTTATTGGTAATTAATTGGGGGGCATGTTCAGAGCAATGATTTCTTTTTAATTGTGCTAATAAAAAAGGGCGTATGTAGTAGCATTTATCTATGTATTTTTTAGCGGTATGTTGAGTGAACTCTTTAATATCAACATTATTTACTTGCGCATCTTGAATAGAGCCTTCATGTAAACCGCCTTTAAGGTTAAAAATATTCGAAATCGTAACTAACTGTTTCTCTGGCACATTTGTATTTAGCAACACTTTCAGATGATTTAATACCGGATCTAACAACGACTCTGAATCCATTCTGGAAAACCTTAACTTGTCTGTAAATAGAGCTAACCACACTTAATCTACGCACTTTGAATTGAAAAGAGGTGCCTATGGCAAAGAAAGTACAATTAACCAAGAAAGTGATCCAATCTATTGAATTAGCGGGTAGAAATCAAGTTGAAGTTACTGATTTAACCGAGCCTGTGTTACGTATTATTAAGTATGCAAACAGCGCTACGTTTATAGGACGAGTGTTTTGGAAAACGAAGCGCTATTATATTCGGTTAGGTAATTTTCCTTATCTATCTATTCCCACAGCAAGGCAGATGGCTGCTCAGTTTAAAGCTGATGTGCAATCTGGTGAATTTAACGTATATAGTCAAATGAAGTTTAAAGACTTTATTTACCTTCATTATCAACCCAAAGTGCTCAATACCATTAAAACAGCACTGGAGTGTATGCAGCGACTTGAGAATTATTTCATTCCTGCACTAGGAGATATGGCGTTAGGTAGTATTACCAGTTTTGATATTACCGCATTACTCGATGAGCGTGCTTTGGTGCTCAAGCCCAGTACAGTGAACCGCTATCACTCCCTAATAGGTAGTGTTTTCTCTGTTGCTATTGAGAAAGGGTATATTGATGAAAATAAATCACCGCTAAAGGGGATCAAAAAGCGTAAAGAAAATAACACTCATCAGAAAAAGTTGCCAACTAAAGAGCAAGTAAAGTTATTAATTAGTCTGTGTAATAAAAATATTGGCAAGCATGCTATATATGATTTGCTGCTTTTACTTATTTATACAGGAATGCGTGTATCAGAAGCATTGTCATTGCGAAAATGTGACATTGAACAAGACGGTACAGTGATTTGGATTGAAGAAAATAAATCTGATCGTCCTTTTGGGCTGCCTATTAATAGCCAAGCTAAAGTTGTAGTAAATCGACTACTGAGTAATACACATAATGAACATTTATTCCCGTCAGCAGTATTAACCAATAAGCCTATTATTCCACCGCACCGAATGTTGCATAAGGTAATAGAGCCATTGGGGCTGAGTGAGTTTGGTTTTCATTACTGTAGAGCAATATTTTGTACGGCTGTCGCCAAAAATAATGCTCACATGGCTCAAAAATTATTAAATCATAGTGATATTAAAACTACTAACCTCTACATCTATCACGATCACAATACGCTAATGGAAGCCTCAGAAGCAGTTGTAGATCTATATCACAGTTAACCAATAGCCAATTCAAGCATAGTCTTGAATTGGCTTTTTAATCCTGCCTATACCTTCATTCTGGAAAACATCAACTCCTCTGACGAAGTAAGCCTTAGTCTCTAATATCCTGCTCAGTTTTGCGCTTCACCAATAAAGTATAAAGCCAAGACCACTGTCTGGAAATATTTGATTATCCATACGGTTAACATGAGAAGTTTTATCATTTCTCACTACATTTATTAACACTAAGGAGTCGTCAATATGACGTACTTAACGAAGAAAGAGCTTGCTGAGCGATTTCGAACTTCGACCTCTTGGGTAGATAAAGCAATGGCTAACTACCCAGAAAAAATCCCTGCTTATATGTACTGCGGCAGGCTTGTTCGCTTTCCTTTAGAGGAAGTTATCAAGTTTGAGCAAGCGCAATTAGTCAACGTAAAATAAGGAATAAATGATGAACAATCAAGATCGATTTTCTCATGAATTACCCAATGGTGAATTTCCGCCCCTAAGTGCTTATGCCAATGATTTAATTTTCACTGGCTATGAGCTTTGTACTCAAGTAGAAGCTCATGATTTTATTATCAGTGAAGCAAAAACCCCTGCTACTTTATTAAATCAGGAGGTCTTAGATGCAGGATGTTGAACAACTTAAGCCGATAAGTATCAACAAGCTTGGGACTTGTTCTAACTTCTCGCCTAGTGATGATTATGCGGTTAGAGATGATGGCATTTTTGTTAATCAATTTAATAAAAACAATAACAGACGTCATTTAGAGCGGATCACATATAAACCTGCTATTCCTGTAGGGTTGATGCGTAGCGAACAAGGTAATAGTGGCTGGGCGATACGTGTTGCTTATACGAATTTTGATGGTCAACCTTGTACTTTAGATATTGAATTTTCAGATATGCATAACGAGAGAGGTTCAATTTCATCGGTATTAACAGAGCAAGGTTTTCCTTTAGTAATGGGAAAAATCAAACTTCTTTGTAAGTACTTAACTGACCATTTCGAAGGACTACCAAGAATTACAACGGTAGACCGTTTAGGTTGGTTAGATGATGAAATGGCATTTATGATGCCAAGCGGAGCCATTAGCGCATCACCATTGAAGAATGAATATGCTTATCAACCTAAGGATAAAAATTCGAGTGATGTCTTTGCAACAAGTGGCACTTTAACCCAGTGGCAAGATAATGTGCTTGCGCCTGTATCAACCATTAATTTTGGTTTATTTACTTTGCTTGCCGCATTTAGTAGTTGTTTATTAAAGCCATTGAAACTTGAATCAGGCGGCTTTAATTTATGGGGTGCATCATCAAAGGGTAAGACAGCTTCTTTACAAGGTTATGCTTCAGTGTGGGGGAATGGTGGTACTACGGGCAGTGGTTCAACAGGTGTGTTTATTAAGAACTGGAATGCAACGTCTCGCGGTATTGAAACATTACCACCTAGTCGCTCGGGTACTGGAATGGCATTAGATGAATTAGGTCTTGCTGATGATAAAACCTTTACCAGCTCTGTCTATACCATTGCTGAAGGTATGGGGTCATTAGTCATGGACCAAAACCGTAATGCAGTTCAGCCAACTCAATGGACAATTATGTTTATTTCTTCTGCTGAGATGAGTATGCGGGAAAAAATCAAAATGGGTGGCAAGAAGTTTAAGCCAGGAATGGCGGTACGCTTAATTGATATACCTTTAGATGGCTTTAATGGTGATGACGATGCGCTACTAGTAAATTCTGAGAGAAAGGGGACTGTTGAGAAAATCAAACGTTCGGCGAGTCAATATTATGGTCATGCTGGCCCAGCGTTCATTAAAAAACTAACAGAGCAATTTTCCACATTTGAGCAGATGTATGAAAACTTGGCGGCGAGGCACCAAGCCTTAGCACAAAGTTACTATGACGATAGTATGTCGAGCGAGCACTACCGCATCATTGACCGATTTGCATTGGTGGAGCTTGCGGGTACGTTAGCGGTGGAATATGGCGTATTGAATATCACCCAAGGTCAAGTTGAAAATGCTGTGTTTGATGCAATCAATGCTTGGTATGGAAGTGAAGAAACGGTTGATGAGGGAACTCGCGCGATTGAAAATATTGGTGCTTACATTACAAAACATTTACTCCGTTTTCGTTCAACTGACGATGACGATATTGAAGCTAATCAAGATAACATTGGCTTTAAGAAAGATGGATTATTCCTTTTATCAAAAGAGCACTTAGCTAAAGCCTCTGATGGTATCAGTATCAACATTACTAAAAAGGCACTAATGGATGCTGGTTTGCTGCATACGCACAGTACTGAAAAAGACAAGCGCTATACGTGCAGAATAAAAGTAGAGGGGGTTGGGCGATTAAATTTCTTTGCTATCAAAGATACCATTATTGCAACGCACCAATAACCTTGAAAAGCAGTTCATAATGACATTAATAATACGAAGAAACGGGGCATGCGGAAGCTAAGCCCCGTTTTTTGTGTCTAACTGTTACTCTCCAGCCTTTGTAGAATATGACTTTTACCTAAAACCCCGCTTACCACGGAAGATTGATTGAGATAGTACACTTATTTAATCCTTCCCTAAAAAAGATATTCTTTATTTGATCTCATCAGTAAATAATAAAAATTAATGAGGTTTTGTGAAATGACAAACTCACTCCTTGAAAATACCGTGGTTATCGTGGTTATCGTGGTTTTCTCTAGAAAAACCTTATAAAACAATCTGCTCCATG
The DNA here is from genome assembly GCF_014077245.1 of Colwellia sp. BRX8-9. Taxonomy (NCBI): domain Bacteria; kingdom Pseudomonadati; phylum Pseudomonadota; class Gammaproteobacteria; order Alteromonadales; family Colwelliaceae; genus Colwellia; species Colwellia sp. BRX8-9. The sequence continues at coordinate 50,155 of NZ_JACGVN010000009.1, read as the reverse complement.
CATTTCTTTCGTGGTTTTGCTGTCAACAACAAATCAACCTTAGTTACTTATTCTGGAAATCCCTAACTCTTATTCTTTTAGCTCAAATCCCAAGTACATTAGCGACAATTTAATCACTTCCTATTAAGGAAAAGCAATGCAAATAAAAAGAGGTACTTATGCATAATGAATTATCACTCACTGGCTCTACTTACAGCCACAATAATGAGTTGGGCTTTGTTCAAACAGAATTCGGGATATTCGTTGATCCCGGAGATGACGGCTTTTATATTCCAGTTGCTATTAACGCACAGCTTCAAGACGGTTCGCTGCTCATTACAATAGAAGAAAAATGTAAATGGGCAATGGTGCTTGAGTCTTGTTCATTAAATGGCGTAACGGCTGAGGAGCAAGCTAAAAAGTTCTTATCTGAGCGGTATCAAAAATATGCACCTATTTTGATTGAAGTTCTGTCCATCATAATCAAGCAGATTAACTATTCTGGTATTGAGCTATCAGCCTTCCTAAAACCAATAAGTAAGATTGCTGATGAACACATGATTGAATTGGGTGGTTTTAAAAGAAAAAGAAATATTGTTGAAGAAGTCACTTTTCAAAATTATAGCCCCTCAATCAGTACATATAATAGTTTGGATTGCTTTCAATACTATTATTTTAGCCTCAAGTCACCTCAGTCCATTGATGAAAGGTATGTAAATATAGGCGAGGAATATTCAACAGCCCTTGATAATTGCCCTAATGTATTCACTTTCTTTGATAATGACTCTTCTGATGATGAGGCCTGCTTTCATTACGTTTATTTTGAAGCTTTAATCGATGGTGAGGTTACTCAGTTCTGCTATAAAACGCCTAAACCTCTTGTTAAAAAAGGTTTCTTGCCTGACTGCTATATCAAAGCATTTGAAAAGTATTGTGAATTTAATGATATTCCCTTTTGTTACATGAACAGTGTTGCAGGTGTTTTACAGACTGATTATAGCTTCTCGTCTGTATTCGAATCATTAGGAAATACTTCTGATAAACAGGCATTAGATAAATGCTACAAATGGTTTCATTCATGTATATCGAATTATGTTGATTTCCATGAACCGCTAATGCTTGACGAAACCTTCAATTAGCCTCCGTAAAATAGCCTATTGAGATCATTTAATACTGACTGATCTTCCATATGTAATTGAGGGGGTATTTAGACATAATTGATTTAAAATAGTTAGCGTAACAAAATGAGATAGCGCAATAGGTTATCTCGCTTATAGTTATAGGTCACTAATACCAAAGCATTTGATGCAATTAATGCATTGATAGCATGGTTTCCTTTCTACAATTAAACCAGCCTAGAGTAGCTTTCTGGAAAAGCTTAACTTTCAATATTTCGACTCAAATCCCAAGTACATTAGCGACACTTTAATCAACTCCTAATAAGGAAAAGAAAATGTCGTATAATTTATTTCATGAGCACAATGAGTGTGTTCATCCCAAAAAAGAAATAGTTGGCACTGGCTATGTTTTACCATCAAAAGGATTTTTTGAGCAATCCAAAAAAGGTTTTTACGATGGTTTTCAGCCAAAAGAAATACTAGCCCCATTTAATGTAACCAGCTTTATTAATAATGGTAATTACTTTTGCTTAGTAGCGTCAATTACAGAAAACCCTAGTGATTCTGTTATTAGTAAGTTCACTTCTTGCATGGCATATAGAAAAGCAGAGCTACCATCCGCACTTATCAATGCATGCGATTTTGTCGCTGCCGCTTACCCTGAAGATAGGCAATTATTACAAGAGTCATTGTTAAGTGACTATGTAGTACAGCATTACGTACCTGAAGACGATCACCGTTGTGAAGTTACCCATTCGGAAGCTATTTTTTCAGTTTACCAATCGACGCCGTCTTATAAGGAAACTTATTTATCAAGTTTGAACCAAGGAGAGGGCCTTCGTTCAATACGTAAGAACGTTTTTCATTACAATGGTGTAAAGTCTTTTTTTCAAAATGAAATGGGTATAATTTATGAGCCTGGTACTTCAGGCGTTTATATCCCTGCTAATATTAACTGCGTCATTAAAGGTGGGGTGTTTACTGTACAAGTTTCAATTTTTACAATATATGGCAACATACACGGTACAGCAGAATTCAGTTCTCTAATCAGTTCTAATAAGGCTTATGATCAAGCTTATCAATATATTTCTCTAGTATTTCCAGAGCAAGTAGATATGTTACAACACGTCTTATTTATCACATCTAGACAAGCTAAATTTCCTAATGAAAAGCTTCTTTCACCAACCCCTTTTGCGCTTAGTTGGCTTAATATGGATATGCTGTACCCAACAGATTTAGCAAAAGACAAGCGGGATCTAGAAGGGGATAAAATCAGTTTTGAGCAACAAATAGTTGAGGATGTGTTGCATAACAACTATAAACCATCACCTTCTATGCTCGTGGCATTACAATGTTATCAGTATTACCATGAGCACAATAAAGCGCCTGAAGGATTCTCTGCACTAGATATAAGTAATTTATATGATATTGATATGGCAAGTATAATATTCCCATTAGAGCCTGTTTATCCTTGTTGTGTTAATTATGGTAATGATTTTTTTGAGCTTACATTTGAATCAAATTACAGCATCGATTTTTGTGGTAAGCGTAGGCTTGAAGAATGTACTTCATCGGATTACGTTGCGGTATCTTTTGAAGCATTATTAGAAGGTAAGGTAACAAAATTTACTTATAGGACACCGACGAAGTCTTTAAGTAATGGTGGAATTGCAGATTGTTTGGTTAAAGCAGTAGAAAAATACTGTGAATTTAATGCATTACACGCTAGCGAAATACCCTTTATTTTCGGAGTCACCATGCGTTACTTTTACGAAGCGTATGGTAATGAAGAAATATATAGAGGTGATTGGTTTTGTTCAGGGCTTAATAGTTATCTTAAAGGACTGAATTAGGTCGTTAGCACACATTACTAAAGTCGAGATAACCCTTTAGGTTATCTCGACTATTCGTTATAGCATTATTACTAAAGGCTTTAGAAGTTCTCGAACTATAGTGCTCACCGTTGTTTCTTTTTCGATAGCGTATGCTTTTAGCTTGATTGAATCATTAGCATTAAGGTAAAAACTCATTCGACATTTTTTATTAGGTAATGTTGGTCTACCGCCAATAGCTGCTTCTAGCTCTTGTAGTGTCTGCATTTTATGAATTCCCTATACGCACAATCGCATCGTAAACCTTATCATGAGCCTTTTTAGAATTTGATAACATCCACTCCCCGTGCTTATTGTGGATGTTAGCGAGCCACGTTTTACCATGCTCAGCAAATCGCTCAAACAGTGTCGTTTTACGAATGGCTAATATTGGTACCTGACCTAGCTGCTTAAGTAAGTATTCCTGCGCCGCATTAAACTTTTTTTCGCTAGTAAAATTATTAATGATGATAACGATTGGCGTTTCTTTAACTTTCAGTAACTCGTAGGTTTGAATAGCACCTTTTAAACTACGAACATCGGTTAAAGTTGGTATAACAAACACATCACATAGGTCAGCGGCATGCGCTATTTTACTATCAAGTTGTGAATACATTGCACCAAAATCATAAACAATGTCTCGGATACGAGAAAATGCTAACGGGATTCTTTTACGGTTTGGCTCTATTAAATTTTCATCATCATTGTTGCCGCTAATTAAATCATTGGTGACATAAAGTGAACCAAGATAAACAGCGAGACAAGATGCAATTGAAGACTTACCAACACCCCCTTTAATTGACGTGACTAGAATTCTCATAGTCATTCTCCTTAAAATTACAGTCCGAATTTGAACTAATAACTTGTTAGGAAAAATAGGTACCTCAATATCGCTTTTTTGGTACCACTTTCTAACCTCGCATAATATGAGGGTTTATTGATTTTTTTACTATAATACTTGATATTCAGTCAGTATTTTTAATGATCACTTATAGCCAATAGCGGACATTAAGCCTTTGCAAATTCAGGAGAATATTTAGGGCAATATTAGCCAAGATTATCTGTAACTTGTGTGGTTTATTGTTGGAAAAAAAAACAAGTTATTATGGGTGGCTTAATGGGAGATAGCTTTAACGCTAAATCGATGCATTCAGATTGCCATAGTCTTAATTTCATAATGATATAATAGTGCTCATTAAAGTTACCCTAGGTGTTATAGGAGATGATTATTGGTCGCTCAATCAAAAGAAAGTGTTATTTATCTTTGTTCTAACTTTAATAATTTAAAACAGCCTAGAGCTATCTACACTTTCTCTATACCTTTTACTGAATAGACTTACATCAGAGTCACAAAAAAAAGTGTTATTCAACATGGACACCTTTTATTAATGAATATTCCATGAATTCATCATGTAGTAAGTATGCTTTACCATTACTGTAGGCCTCTTTTACATGATAATGAATATTATACTTTCCTCTATGCATAGCTGAGTAACCCGGCATTTTTGCGGTAATATATTGAAAGAATTTTCGATATATCATCGTGCCTTGTATTCTCATATTTAATGCATCATATTTATAACCATACTTTTCTACCTCAGAACTGTAGCTATTAGGCCCTACCAAATCAATATTCCAATCGGATATACCTGCTGTTTTATACCCTATTTGATCGTTCGAAAATATAGAGTAGTCGTCTTCATTTTTAACTAATTGATTCAACTTTAGATTAACTTGAATCGCTTTATGTTTGTGATAAGTTGTTTTTATTTCAGGTTGTCTTAAGCCTAGCCATAAGCGTATATTGGCATTGTCTTCAACTTTTATATCTTCAGTACAGCCCAATTCACATATTACTTCGTAGCCTTCAGATTGAAAAAAATCTTTAGTAGCATCTAATGTTTTCTGTCTCGCTATCTTAGTAACTTCATCAGCTGTTAAATATTCAGTTTCTGATGATTTAACATAATAAGAGCTGGTATGCATTGGTGGGCTATCTGGGATCAGTGCAGAAATGGCTAACCCAGTAACAGCAACTACACCTAGTGAACTTCTGAGGTTTCCTGATGCATAAGCTTTCTCCCAAAAGTTAGAATATAATAAGCTGGCTTTTGCTATATTGGTTGAATGATGTGTGGCATTTTGTATAATCGGACCTATTTCATCGATAATTTTATCTGACTTAATATAATTAAAAAAATCCTGAGCCTCTGATCTTGTCATCGAGTTTTGAAAGCGATATGTTAATTGGAGTTGCTCTAACTTATCTACTTCCATAATCTTTTGGTTTGTAATTAATGCAACTTTTTCATCTTCTGAAGGAGATGAGGCACAGCCCACCAAAGTTAGAATAATGAATGAGGTTAGACATATTAATTTTAGTTTTTTTATCATTTTTATTTCCATATATTATTTCTTAAGGCTATCCATTTGATTATCCCTATCGATAGAGATAGTACTTATTTTTATAATGTTTAACAATGTCAGCGGTTAATTAATAACACTCTTTAGATCAATAATGTGGCGGGTATTGCCATCGCATTGGTCAAGTTTATGTCTGTACAATTATTTTCACAGGAAGAATACACAAGCATCAATTAGGATCAAGTAAGCATTCAATGTTTTTATCTTCCCTAATATCTTCATATTGTTATCCCTATCCTTGTTGAAATGCGGTTTCACTATCCACTTTAGATAAAACAGAGCGAGTTGTTGTGAAAGCTATAGTTAAAAAGAAAGATATTTTTTTTATTATTTCAAGCTTTCGATGACCTAGCAACAATTGGCACGCTCATAGATTTTTAGTTTTTTTGTATATCAATGATGGCTTCGTTCTTCTCATCGTATGAGTTCCATATTGGGTTTCATCTAAACCAATCATGGAAACCCAAGCATCAACAATTCTTCCATACTGACGTGTTGATAGGTGTTCTGACGAGTGTATTCGTGATTTAAACAAATAATCGTTTTAGCTTAGATGAGAATTTGTAATTAAAGCTTGAACTGAATGACGTGTATTTTCGGTAAGTTCAAATTGAACGGGTAATCCTGTCTTTTTTTGAACAATAATAGCTCTCGACTGAATAGTTTTTCCGTGAGCAATATCCCTTATTTTTAGAGTAACTAAATCGCATCCTCTTAATTTACTATCTATAGCAAGGTTAAAAAGTGCAAGGTCTCTTATATTATTCACTAATTCTAGCCTGATTCGGATTGCCCAAATTTGTTGTAACTTAAGTGGTAATTTTTGCCCAACAATTTTGTTTTTATTCCATGGCTCAGTTGGTTTATAAACGGTTAAAGAAAACATGATAGTTCTCCGTTATTAATGGAGAACTAAGTATGGTCTATTGTGAGCTTCAAGCTCATACCTGCCAGTCGACTTCATTCTAAACTTCAGCTTGGAACGATCTTTAGATAGTTTGAAAGGCATTTTATCCTCAAAGCTTAACTCACAATACGAGGTAAAAACCCCTTATCTGTTATAAAAGTATTCCTACCAGAAGCTTTTGCAGTATATAAATGCTCATCAGCTCTTTTTAGAGCTGCTTTAAAGTCTTCATCATTACTGACTTTGGTATAACCAATACTTACGGTGATATTTTTGTTATCTGGTAGAAATGAGAAATTAAGTATCGCGATAGCTTGTTGTAATCGTGAAGCTAGTTTATGCATCCCCCTCTTATCAGCACCGGGCGTAATAACGGCAAACTCTTCACCACCTATTCGGCCTAATGTGTCTTCTTTTCGTAAGCAGTTAGCCATTGCTTGGGATACTTGTTTAAGCACTTTATCTCCAGCATCATGACCATAGGTATCATTGATTGCTTTAAAGTGGTCTAAATCTAACATCATCACACCAACATCATAGGATAACCGTCGTGAGCGGTTTAATTCTTCGTTTGCTGCTTGGAGAAAAGCGCCTCTATTAGTAACGCCCGTTAGGCTGTCAGTATATGCAAGTTTTTCTAATTCAGCAGTACGCTCAGCTACAACTTTTTCTAACCCTGTAGAGTGCTTATGCACCTGTTGTCCCATCTCACTAATAGCCGATTTAAGCTTAACCATCTCGTTACTGCTGCCTTTGTCAGCCTCCAATGCAAGCGGACTGAATGATGATTCTGGCTTGAAATTATTTAACCAGTTAGATATTTCATTTAAATGACGGATTACCAATTTATGGATGATAAAGAGGATAAAAATGGAAACAAAAAAGGTCTTAATAAACTGAGAGATAAGAATGATGATGAAATCATCCTTGATTTTTCGTTTTACTATGTCTGTAACAATTTGATATTCAAAAGTTCCTACAGTTCCAGTTCGACCCGAATATTCAAATTGTAGTTTGATCGACGTTTGATGAGCCTCTATGTCTTTTTCACCTAAAAAGACCATTGTATCCCCATTTTCATCCTTGATAGTTATAGATTTAAAAAGGCCAATCCGCATCAAATATATACCTATATCATTAGCTTTTGTAGCATTGAGTTCCCAAAGAGCCCTAGCCAAAGAAGGTGCATTTGTTTCAGCTAATTGTTGAGATATTGTTTGTAATTCTTCTGTCTCTTTTTGATAATTCAGTGACAATTGGACAGCGGTAATTATTACGGTAAATAACCCGCTAAATAATAATATTCGAATCAATAATACTCTTGATAATCGACTGGTATTTATTAACCTTGAGAGAAATGCCACATTACGTCCCTATAACTGCAATTGGTATAAAGTGGTAACATTCTAATAGAATGCAGATAAAGTCAATTATTTGTACAAACAATTAAATTTTGGTTCTTAGTTTATTATCTTTAGGGGTAGTGCGATATAATTAACGTTCAATTAAGTACCTATGAACGCAATGTTTAGGTTTGATCGCATTCAGGTTTAACTGTTTATTGGCAAAAAATAATCATCATGACGCGAGTAACTTCATCCATTTTGAACGTCAACTATCAGGAAACGGCTAATTCAACATGGTTTTAAGCCATGCCCGCTGTAGATCAAAACATAAAAAAAATTTCAGTATAAATTCTCAAATGCTAATGTCTCCAGTGTGGCAGCTACTGACTTTAGAGTAGTCCGTTGTATAAATTTTTAGTTTTGCTTTAAAAAATTGCTATTTCAAAAGATATCCTAACGACAAGTAAGTGCGCATTGATGACATTAAATATGGTTTGTTCTTTAGGTCACTGATTAGCCAAAAGAAGACATTAAGTCTTTGCAAAACTATGGGCATATTTAGAAGAATGTAAGCCAATTTTTTTACTCGGCTGTCAGACGGGTTTAAGCTCATTCCTGTCAGTGGTGTTTCATTTCTGGAGTTTAACTATTTCCTGATAGCAGACAATCGCTTTAGTTGATTTTTAGCTTCGTTTTAAGTTCACAAGTGTTAATAAGCACTGTTCAGCGAAAACGCTCAGACACCTTTGTAGTAATATTTCACTACAAAGGTGTTTGGCTAGCTTTAATTTTCGACACTAATTTGGATGACTAGTGTTACTTTGATAATATTTCTTCATACAATACCTGCATGAGTTTCTGACCGTTTTCGGTGCTCCAGTCTTGAGCAAGTTCGGCAACTAACTGGTTGGTCGTTGTCAATGTTACGCCATTGTTTTCCATGCGTCGTAAAGCGGTATCGTCAGCCGTTTGGGTGGGAGATCCTGAGCCGTCAACAACAACCTGAACATTATAACCTGCTTGCACTGAGGTTATAGCGGGGTAAACCACACAAACGTCAGTCGTAATACCCGCAATGATAAGATTTTTTCGTCCAGTATTTTTTACAGCATTGGCAAAGCCCTCATCTTTCATAGAATCAACCATGCCACCTCGTATAACTCGATTAGCGTAAGCCTCTGGTACCGCCTGTTGTAACTCTTCAAACAAAGGCCCCTGTGCCTGATCTTCCATGCTAGAGGTAAGAATTAACGGCATACCAACAGCATCAGCCGCTCGTGCCAATGCAATGGTATTCATTTTAATTTCTTCCAGGCTCGCAGAGCCGACCCAGCCCATAGTGCCGACTTGATGATCAATAAGTAGCATAGCGGTATTTTCTGGTGTAAATAGTGGTGATTTCATCATAAACCTCGTTGGTTGGTTGAAGGCTAAACCTGAATTGGCTTAGCCTACGTGTAGATTAGTTTTTGTTTTATTGATTAATAAGCGCTTGTGTCAATCGCTTGATATTGCGTGTACCTTCGTTCAAACGGTCAATACTCGAATGTACCGACGGTCCTGAGCTGATAATGGCTTGCTGCAATGGTTGCCCTAATGCCACCATAATGGTTGCACCGAATTCGCCGGCCGTTAATTTAATATTTGCATCTGATTTGTTCAGCACACCTTGACGCTTCGCTCTTAGTAATGAGCCATTAAGGTCAATTTCACCTGAACGAACATAAACAAAACCTGTAGTTTGATCTTTTTCGACAGCATGCTGCCATTTTCCGTTTGGTTTTATGGTTACTTCCATATAAGTTATGGCGACACTGTGTTTAGCAGGGCTGACGACACCTTCATGCTGGCCGATTAATATCTTGGTTTGACTGTCAGAAGTAACGACTATCAGAGCGTCATTTTTCTGGGCTAATGAGTAGGTCACAGCGCCCATTTCAACATCATCTTCGGGTAAAAGCGTCCAAAGTTGAAAGGCGTCGGTTGTGCCGCGTTCTGGATACACGGTCTCTTTGTGTAAAACACCCGCACCTGATGCCATTAGTTGGACACCTCCGGCTTTAAGTTTGCCTTTATTACCATCAGTATCTTGGTGAACGATGTCGCCGATTGTTGGGTAAGTAATAGTGGCAATTCCGGAATGGCCGTGAAATCCAAAGCCCGCCGTACCTTTTAGCCCTTTGGTCTCAAAGTGATCCCACAATACAAATGGGTTCAGTTGCTTAATATTGCTTTGGTTGATAAAGCTAGTCACTGGACCATGTTGATGACCTGTTCTAGTTTCTATAATGGAGCGACTCATGTTTTGCCCTTGTGCAGTTAAACGATGAAATTATATTATTTTATTTTTGACCTCTTGATTAGATGGTATAATTGGGTTTAACTATCCCACCAGTAACAAAGGGTGATGAATGATTGATTTAAATGAAGTTTACGTGTTTGTAAAAGTGGTAGAGGCAGGCAGTTTTGTTGGCGCAAGTAAGCAATTAGCGATGCCCTCGACCACGGTAAGCCGAAAAATCCAAAAACTTGAAGATACGCTTGGGGTTCGGCTACTGCAAAGATCGACGCGCAAGCTTCATCTTACAGATATTGGGCGACACTATTTTGAAAATTGCCAGCAAAGTTTAGTTGCCATTGAGGAAGCTAACGCCTTAGTCAGCCAATCTAGAGCAATGCCGACGGGCGTGTTGCGTATTACTTCCCCCACAGATTTCGCCATCAATTACTTACAATCTTGGGTGAATGACTTTTTGGCGTTATACCCTGATGTGCAAATAGAGCTGGAAGTAACCGATCGCTATGTCGATATTATCGAAGAGCGCATTGATATCGCGTTTCGCTCTGGTGAGTTGAAAGACTCCAGCCTTATTGCACGACGCATTGGTCCAAAACAGAGTGTATTTTGCGCTAGCCCTGATTATATTGCACGGGCGGGAAAACCGAAGACACCTCCGGATTTGACCCAACACGACTGTATTATCATGGGGACGAGTTTGAAAAATCAGACTTGGCGATTTATTACTGAAAAAGATGAAATATCGGTTCCCGTAACGGGACGATATGCGGTTGATAGTATGCAATTAGTCGTTAAAGCTGCCCACAACGGCATGGGCATTGCCCAAGTCCCTTACCCTTTAGTTATCCAGTCTTTAGAAAAAGGTGAACTCATTCGTTTATTGACCGACTACTCGCCACCGATACAAAGCATATATATCATTTACCCTTCCCATAAGCATCTTGCCCGAAACGTGCGAGTTTTTATTGATCATGTGGTTGCGTTAACTCAGCCACATGCTCCGTGGGATGCTAAACTTTAGCGGGAATTTATCGTGTTTTCTATCCAGAGTTATCAATAAGGGGGAACTCAAGAAACTGCTACTACACTTAAGTTTTCTCATCTAATACTAAGGAGGAAACAATGGAGTTTGCAGCTCATGGCGATATAAAAATTAAGTGGTTAGGCAATATTTTGGTTGTCAAACCTTCAGGCTCCGTAAATATTGAAGGGGCTGAGTACTTTGCCCAATTGGTCAATAAACAGATCACAGATAAAAACTTTACTCATTGGGGTCGTATTATTGAATTCAAAGATGTTGACAGTCTGGCCACACCAGATGCCTATCAACATTTACAGTCCCATCTCAAGGAAGATATTGCATTAGGCTGTGTGTTTTTGGGGGTGGTCGGTGGTAATTCGCTTGGGATATTATCTTGCGTACGTGCAGCCAGAGAATCAGGCTTGCCCGTTAAGCAATTCACTGATTTTGCGAGTGCGGTTGATTACATGATAAATAACATCCACGGTATTTATGTTAAGGACTAAGTTTATTTCCGCTACCGACTACCCTGTTAGTCTGGTTTAACGAGCAATAAAGCGAACTTAGTTACCAAGGGGGCTATTATCAACACCGTTGGAAACGCAACAGTAAATGCGAGCGAAAATGCCGACATCCAGCGTATCAAAAAAGTTGCGTCTAAGCCTGAATTCCAAGCAACCAGCACCCCTGACATGATCAGCGCCATAAACGCTGACATGAAAAATGAAATTAAAATCGGTAGATGTGCTTTTTTGAAGATCATTGTATTCATTCCTATTGATATCATCTTAGGTAAAGTTTATCAAAAACGTAAAAAGGCTCCCTCTGCTCAGTGAACTTTTCATCTGAGCTAAGGTTAACTTTTTCTAACTAGGAGCCTTTAAGTTCTGTTAGTGCCTGTTTTAGACTCTTTAGTTGAGGTAATTGATCTCTCAATGCCGGAATATTAGCCTGAAATTCATCATTCTTGAACCAAGTAAACATAGTAGACATCTCTTTGCTCATAGGGGAAAACAACCAACCGGGCATAGTCAGGTAACTTGGTTTTTTGCCCATCACTTGCATGTAAATTTCTTTAATTTCTGCAAACGTTTTTTCATCTCCCGCTAATTCTACCGCCTGCTCCATGAAACTGTCCGGTTGAGAGAATACCAAGGCGACATAAGCACCAATATCATCAACGGCAGCAAACTGAATCTTGCGATTATTTTTCAGCGCCCAAGACAATAAGCTCCAATTGATAAAGGCAAAACTACCTTCTGCGAGGAAATTTTCAACAAAATAGGCTGGTCTGACAAAAGTGTAGGGTAATCCTATTTTAGCAATGTGGCGTTCGATCTCTCCTTTACTGTCGAAGTGCGGAATGCCTGTATGGCGTTCTGCACCGCCTACTGAAGAATAAACAAAGTGTTCAACCCCCGCAGATTTCGCGGCATCAGCTAAAGATTTCCCTTGGGCTATTTCAGCATCTATACTGCTAGTCCAATTATTCTGTACCGAATACACCCCGTAGGCTCCTTTAAGTATCGGAGTTAAGGTTTCCGGTTTATCCAGATCACCAAAGACCACCTCCACCCCCATTTCACGTAACTTGTCTGCACCTTTACCTTGCAGGTTACGAGACACAGCCTTAATGGTAAAATCTTTACTCAGTAAATGTTTGACGACTGCGCCACCTTGATTTCCGGTGGCACCTGTAACTACTATAATTTTGTTCTCATCCATTATCTTCTCCAATTTCATGTTTGCTTAGCGACAGGAAAATAGTAGCAAGGAGTTAATTGATTAACTATATGGTGAAATTGAGTTTTACTATCCCGTTACTGGGATAATTGAATTATTCAGATAATCGATTACATGAAGTTGTATTTAATTGACTGTCATAAGTTAGGCATTAGTTTTATTATTGCTGGTTTTGCTCCACTACGTCTGATTTGTTGTTACATGCAGATGCTTTACAAATACTAATCGCACTTTATTTAATAACTTCACTGTGGCTAATGTTAACTTCCATATACGAAACACCAGTTGCAGCAAAACTCCTCAAAGTGATCAAAAAATTGGAGTGAAAAACCGGAAAGCGAAGGTCCGCTTTTATCGTAAATACTTATATCGATGCTTATGACTCGAACAACCGCTTTGGTGGCTTTGTTGGCTATCAAGATGAAGGTAACTCAACGACTAATTAACATTAAAAATAGCTCGAAACCCATTGATGTTAACGTCCGCTTTCGTATCTTTGCTGACGATAGCTGCTGATTATTCTTTGGATCAACAAATAGCCATTAACCTAAAGAATAAAAAAATAAAGGATAGTCAGATTGGCTATCCGTAATAACCAAGCAAATAAACAGATATTAAGTTGATAGATAATTTCTATTAAGGACTTAATATGACGAAACTAAAATTCACCGATAAAGCTATCAAAGCACTACCCGCTAACGATAGAGAATCAAAATCTACTGAGTTAGAAGTATCAGATACATTAGTGCAAGGGCTTAAATGTTTAGTGGGGAAAACCGGTAATAAACGCTTTCTATTTCGTTATACGCTCAATGCAAAAAAACAAAGCATTAGCTTAGGTCGCTTTGGTGATATTAACGTTACAAGTGCTCGTCAGATAGCGCAAAAGCATCGGGTGACATTAGGGGAGGGTGTTAATCCAAAAGCTGAACGTGATTGTCCGACTCGATTAACGGTTAATGCTTTTTTTAATGAGCATTACCTACCCAGTATCAAGAAACGTAAAAAGACATGGCAAGATGATAAGTATCGCTACGATATTATGATCGCGCCAAAGTTAGGTAATATTCTCTTTAGAGAATTGCGAACTATTGATGTGCAAAAGCTACACCTATCACTCACTGAACAGGTAAATAAATACGGTAATTTATATGCTCCCGCAACCTGCAATCAGGCGCTTATGATTATTAAATCAATGAGCAAATCCGCACTAAATCTCGGCGTTATCGATGACGATGTTTGCTTACCAGTAAAGCTGTTTAGATTAAACAATGCTCGAACTCGTTTTCTAAATATTCATGAAGTAAAGCGACTACTTAAAGCCTGTCGAGAATATTCTAATAGGACGATTTCATCTTATATAGCTTTGCTGGCGTTGACAGGATTACGTTGTAGTGAAATAGCTAATATCAAAGTCAAAGATGTTGATATAGCTAAACGGGTTATTCATATACCAATCACTAAAAACGGAAAATCACGCAGCGTTTATTTAACAGATCCAATGTTGGCTTTTATTGGGAGAGTACCACTGAAAGTTGATAACCCTTATTTATTTGCCGGTAAGGTTAAAGGTAAACCACTTGGTAGCGTAAGAAAGACCTATATTAAATTGCTCAAGCGAGCACAGGTTAATGGCGATGATGTTTGCTTACATACACTCAGGCATTCGGTAGCCTCAAACTTAGTAAGTGCTGGCGTGTCGCTTAGGTTGGTTCAAGAACAATTAGCCCATAAGAGCATCATTTCAACTCAACGCTATGCAAAATTAACCACTGAGTCCATGAGGCAGACAAGCGAAACCCTTTCTAACATGCTCACTTAAATTCACTTAACAATAACCACATTTAAAGCCCATTACTTAGCAGTAATGGGCTTTTTGCGTTTAGGAGAATAACTTATGCAAATACTTCATTACTTACCATCTGAAAATCAACTGATTCTAGATAATCTAGCTGCGCAGGCAATGGTGGATTTACTGGTTGTGCCATTCGGTACTCGCGAGAAAGCAAAAGAGTTCTGGCAGGAATACCCATCAATCATTGTTGTGCTTAACCGAAATGACAATGTTGAACAGTGCTTAAAACAATTAAGTGATGCCACGCGTCTATTTGTTGAAACAGCAGAAATCAATCCAGAGTTTATCGAATACTTGCCAGATAACTACCAACTGTCGCTAACCATTACAAGTGATAGTGGTAATGGTCTTTATCTCATTAAGCCAATTAACATGGTGCTCATATAACATGAGTACATTTCAATTAATCAACATTATCTGCAATGCAGATTTACCTTACACAATGCGATCCGATGCGCAGTTGTTATTAAACCAATTAGCCCATTAATAATTTAAGAGAGTAATATCATGAATGACAAAGTAAAAAATAATGCTAAAAAAGAAGTTAAAAATGGTGAAGTTATCACTGAAAACGAATCAGACATTACTAAAAATATCACCGATGAAAATGCCTATAATGTTGAAGCCTTTGTTGCAGTTGATGAAGCAAAGGAGATTGTTGAAGATATTGATAGTCACTTTAAAACCTTACTTGTTGGTCATGCTCCAAAACTATCAAGTAAATCACAGGGATTAATTGGTTATGAGGTGGCGTTAAATACGGATGATAAATCTCGCTATCTTCGCTTAACTAGCAATGATTCCGGCGGTTTATTTAGCAAGGAGTGGGTGGAGCTCGACGATTTATATGAGCTCCTAGAAGCTATGGAAGCTGACAAACCGTTTAAGTCATCGGTGTTTAAATCCATAATGAAAGGTGGTTCAGCTAATAACGTCAGCTTCTTATCTGCCGTACTTCGCAGTGAAGAAGTTGCTTTGATTTTAAAGTCAGAGAAAAGCCAGTTTCTGCATGTAGTTAATCCGTTATTAATCAATCAACGTGACCGCTTATCAAAGCTTAAGCCACTACGAACTTCTAGCAAAGCCTAGCGAATTAGTAACGTTCATACCGTTACCTACAACTAACTCCTTTCAACTAACAAAAATTTGGAAATCATAATGAAACTGACTTTTGACCAAAGCCAGTACTTTAGTGTGCCTGAAAAACTTCTCAGCATACTCAATACTGAACTCGCCAAGCTAACTGAGCCACAATCAGATAGTTTAGGTATTACTTTTAATTTTCGTGACCCCGATTACAGCGCGGATAAAGGTGGCTTTCACCCCGTAGAAATCAGGTTGAATAAACACAACAACCAATGGCATTTCGAGTACATCACAGACTTTAGCTTTCAGGGTTTTCCTTACCCTGAATTAGTGAAAGAAATTGATATTTGTTTTCACTCAAAAGAGGTTAGCACCTTTTATGGCGTTGGCATGAACAAACGAGAGTCTGATGAGTTTATTGAGCACTTTCTTGGTAACTTTATTAACTATGTCGAAATGGGCGTATTCACGGTAAGAATCGGGTTTGATTAACCGACTTTCTAGCCAAACTCCCTTTTATGGACAGGGACTAGCTAAAGCAAATAGTCCATTAAAACTGAGTGGTCATTACGCCATTAAATTTAAAGTGTAATGACTTACTTACCTAAAACACTCTTCACTGACAGACGAATTAAATATTCGGCTGTCAGTATGAACTACACAAACTAAGGAAAATAATTAATGAGCAACAACTTTTCAGATAGCGCTATGAAAGGGGCAACGACTGGTGCATTGATAGGCGCACGATTTGGTCCGCAGGGCATAGTAATTGGTGCCGCCATCGGTGGCATTGTTGGTTTTATCTTGGATGATTAATTAAATATGAAATGCAGGCTAACTTAATTGGTTATTCAATTATTTCAAATGGACATTTTGGCATTATGTTTT
The DNA here is from genome assembly GCF_014077245.1 of Colwellia sp. BRX8-9. Lineage (NCBI taxonomy): Bacteria > Pseudomonadati > Pseudomonadota > Gammaproteobacteria > Alteromonadales > Colwelliaceae > Colwellia > Colwellia sp. BRX8-9. The sequence goes on along the minus strand of NZ_JACGVN010000009.1, from coordinate 33,618 downwards.
ATAAAAATTTTAATAAATAATATTTTAAGGTAGGGCTACTGATAAATTTCTCTTTAGTAGCCCTTTTGGGATTAATACTCCACTTTAGCTAATCGTCTTTTAGCAGCATCTTTATAAAAGGTATCGTTGTCTCCAGCTATTTTAACTATATTATTTAACCATAACTTAGTATTAGGCCAATCCTTTGCACTCCAGTATACCTGTGCAATTTGATAGCGAAAAGCTTGAAGTGTTGCTGCTGAGGGGTGTTCTTTTTCAAAAGCTATAAATGATTCCGTTAAAGGAGTTATGTATTTATCAAAGTCTGCTCTTGTGCCGTAACTGCTTCCGTACTGGCCGGAATCTTTCCACCCAATGAGTGTTCTTATTTTATCTTGGTATGCGACACGGGATGCCGTTGTATTTGGGAATTCAGTGATTGTTTTATCATACCATTTTAAGGCAGCATCAAATCCGCCCATCCAACTAGAGTCTATGGTAAATCGACTGTCTTTTCCTTTCGACCAAAAGTCTGCGTGCTTGAGATATGACGACGCTACTGCGTTATTAACTGACTCTTTAGCTGATTCCCCCACAATTTCTGATAATTGACTGATTTTATCGACGACAAGCTTGGCTTCATTGGATTTAGGATATTTATTTTTTAGCTCTACCCATGTATCGAGGGCTGTGGTGATTTTGTTTTCACTAAAAGCAATATTTCCGAGCAAATAATAGGCTTGGGCTTTTTGATTTTCTTTAGACTTTGCTGTAAAGATGATATCAATCAATTCTTTTTTAGCTTCATTTTGGAGTCCGTGTTCATTTAACATCTTTGCGTTATCAATTGATGATGCAGACACTGTTAGTGAAAGTGTAGTTAGTAGTGTAGCGGTGATTATTAACTTATTAGACATGCTTATTCCTTATGCATTTATAGTAACTGTTGAACCCAACCATAGGATTTAAAAACAGAAATCAATTTGATGATAATGGATCGTTTATCAATTGCAAAGGCCTAAAAGCCTCGTTTACTTATATTGATACTCCCGCAGCCAAACAATTCAAACATCGACTGTTACCTTTGATAATTAAAAGTTAACACCCGGCGACTTGTCGAACCGACGATAGATAAAGTGCTTCGTCGAGTTGTCGAGTTAAAGGATACTGCTAGCTATTTTTAAAATGAGTATGCTTGGCGCTATGTTTTATTCATATAAAACTATCTTTGGATAACCAGAGCCTGCTTCCACTTTTTTTAGCTATTTGATAAGCCCAATCAGCAACGTAACTAGTACGCTCTGAATCACATGAAAAATATGAAGATAGCTCATTCTTTATTGTTGCTTCATGATTAACTAAGTTTTGGTTAATCCAATTATCTCTATGAGGTAATGCAGCTAAATAATCTCTTTTACTGTTATTACATGATTTATGAGCCAAAACAAAATTGTGCCCTAGATCATTTCCGTATTTAGCAAATGGTATAAAATGATCTACCTCTGGGGTACCTTTTATTGGCTTGTTACAGTAAAAGCATTCCCCTTGTTGTATCTCTTGTAATACAGCAACAGCTTGAACTATTGAGCTTCTATTTGTGCCGAACAAAAAGTCATTTAATTCGCCAGCTCTACCTACTACAGTTTGGTTATCTTGAATTTTAGATATTTTTTCAATCCAACCTTGCCGAGTAAATTGCACAACTAAATCATGAAACTGCCTAAAACATCCAGCTACACCTTCATTTAATTCAATGAAGTTTTTACCTTTTTTATGCGGAAAAAAGAAACAGTCTTCTTGCTGAGAGAGAACTTGTAATCGCCATAAGGGCCCTTCCTTTAAAGTCTTAAGAGTGTTTTTGTATATGGATTTCCATAATGGCGAGTTCTTCGCTTGTGATAAATTTTTAATACCATCAAGTTGTAAAGAGGTAATGTCAGAAATTATTCTGGCTTGTTTACCAGCGTTTTGGAGTAAGATGCCACCATCAACTTTTGCTATTGTGTCGGTTGAGAAAGGTTTTGCATGTTGCCAATATAATAAAATTAATTTATCTACAATTTCATCAAATGGAATCGTTAATCTCTCACTATTTTGAATGTTTTTTTCAATGCAAATGTCAGCGATAGCATGTAAAAAAGCGAATTTATATGTCGAACTAAAATCACCTTCTTGTAGTAATCGTTGTAAATATGAGATGAAATCGATTTGATGCTTAAATAGTGCTTCCATATTTAGTTACCTAGAACAACAGTTTGCCACTTTACATTTCCTCTGCCTAATTCATCATCACTTATTTGTGTCTCTAGTAAAATATTCATTGATGAATTCTTTGCTAATTCTCGTAACTCTTTTATTGACAGGGGATAAGTAACTCTACCATCATTAAAATCACCATGTCTGAGGGTTATTACTAATTTTCCACCTTTAACTAGCAATTTTTTCAATATAGCTATTGTTTGCTTTCGTTCTGCGTTGGTAAGGTGCATCCAAACAGCACTTATTAAGATTAAATCAAACTGTGTGTTTGAATAAACAACTTTACTTAAAGAAGGTAAACTATCTTTTAGCCAAATGATATTTTGATAAGTATGATTTCGCTTAGCTAAATTAAGTAATTCGCCTGCAGGCTCTACAGCTGTAACATGGAGGTTTTTTTTAGCAAACCATGCTGCATCACGGCCTGACCCGGAACCTACATCTAAGATATCTCCACTATCTGGTATCATGCTTAACCATTCTTGATGAACAGTTTCAAAAGATACCGATTCGTATTGTTCAAATAGTTGGTGTGCATTATTGGAGTAAAATTCCATTTATCAAATATTCCTAACTCTTGTTACAAATGATTTAATTTAGGCTTCTGCAACTTTACGATTGCTCCTTATAAGTATGGCGTTGCATGTCATAATCATCAGGGTATTCTGCAATAGCAATTGCTTTAAGCTCTACATCAGTTACCTTTTGCATAAACGCTTTAGCTTCAAATTGCTGTTCGTAAGTATGTTCCTGCATTTCTTTATCTACTGGGTATTTGGTTTTAGCAATACGACGAACATCTTCATCTTCAATTAACTGTGGTTCCGTTGTAGTTTTATGTTCTGTTATTTTATCTGAAGTCCCAGCTATATCAAGCTCGAGTTCAGGCTGACTTTCTTTATTATCAACACTATTAATATTTACTAATGAAAAGCCTTCAGGTACATTATTTAGCTCTAACATTAAGTGACCGTCACTCTCGACGCTTATACCAAGTAAATATTCAGTAACACCTAATCCTATTATCGAAGATAAATATTTATCTGTAAAAGCTTCAGATGCACAATCACTTATATTATTTACCTCTCCGCAATAAGGGCACTCTACTTCATCAATGTCTTCAGAATTATCATCTATTTCACCATCAATTTTTAAGTTTCTTTCACATCCCAAGCAATATAAATTTCCTAGTGAATAAGTCATGTCGCTCTCAATAGATTCTTCTTTATCACTCAGCGCTCCGTTTTTATCTTGTGTATCTATAATATGTTTTTTTTCGTTTTCAACTGAAGGGTGGTTATCACTACTTGTCTCATCAAGTAATATTTCCTGTTGTGATGAAATTAACGAGCTATCTTTAATGCCTGTAATATTTTCCTTGGTACAAGTCAAATCAGTTTCACTAACATTACTTTCAACAGTATTTAGGTCAGTTGGTTCTTGTTCTATTGATATCGACGATTTTTCATTCAGGTTAGATACCAAAACTGGCGGAGTGCTCTGTACAGTATTATCTACTTCAAAGGTTTCAATAGTAGTTGGCATAGCGATACTTTTAATTTCCTCTAAAACCAGGCCGGGTTCAACAAAGAAGAATTCTTTCCGATAATTTGCTAGGTTAACGCGTTTTCCCGCAAAGATTTTATGCAGTTTTTTCTCTAAAGTAGGTGCATCTTCAGAATAAATAAATGCGTGTGTATCAAATAAAAAAGGAACAGAGGCATCACCGAGTTCTTTTACTCTATCTTTAGGTTCTAATCGGCGTGTCATACCTATTTTGCAAACACCTTTACCAAATGATTGTGTGTTAGAAATAACATAAACAAAACCGGCTCGGGTTTGTTGTGCCATTGATAGTGCTCTTTGTTCCTGCTGCTTAAGTTCAATTAATTGTTGCTGATGCTGTACAAGTTTAAGTTTCAATGCTTCTAAATCATGTCCGTGTAATTTTGCTAACTTAGCCATTTCTTCAGCAACCATTTTTTCTTTTATCTCCCTTTCAAACTTGGCATTTTCAAAGGCTTCTTTACAAATCTGTGATTCTTTTTCGGCTGCGCGCTCTATACGTCTGTCATCCAACTCAGCTTGTTTTTCAATAGCTTTAGCTTCTTTAAACTCAAAACTCAGCTTTAACTCTTTTTTTCGGATTTCCGCATACTTAGGCTGCAAATGCACTCCCAAAATATTACCGCTGCCATTAATGTCATGATATCGGAAATCTAAACGTTCAAGTAATCGTGAAATATTACTCCAAGTAACTAATGATAAGGCCGACTTGCATACATTATCAAAGCAACGTAGTCTCAATTTTATTTCACGATTAGTTAGCTTTTTACCTTCTGATTTACGATTGTTAATCCACCAATCTTGGGTTGATATACAAGCTTTTTTATCTTTTAATAATTGCTTCAGTTCAAGCTTTACTTTATTAAGCTCTATTTCTATAGCCGCTGCGGATTGCCCTTCCATCAAAGGCTGATACGCAAAACTATCAAGTGTTCCTGAGCTAATATCAAACGCTGCGATTTTACTTTGGATTGATTTTGCACTCTCTAACTCTCTTTTATAATCACCCTGTAGTTTAGAATAATCAGATATAACTATATTAAGTGCTTTTAAAGCTTTATTTACAGGAGCGAATACTAATTTTCGTATATCCAATTCTTCTTTTGCTGAAACTAAGCCAGGTCTTTCTTTCAAAATAAGAATAAACACAAAGCCACTAACAAGGCCTATTATCACGGCAACCATAATAAATATATCCAAAATATATATCCTTATATTGATTCAGGTAATGATATTTTTTGACTAGTCTGTGCATCTTTTCTCGCCTGTTGTGCATTTCGCTTTAACTCAGACTCAAAAAACTCACGAGCATCACAATCAAAATACCAGTTGCTTTCGACATTCATATTTTCCATAGCTTGCTGTACTTTTTGCGGAGCCACTTTAAAAAATTCTTTTTTCTTATTTACTTTATTCACTCTATTTTCAGAAAATATTTTGTGGAGAGCTCGTTCAACACTTGGTGCATCCTCTACGTAAGTCAATGTATGAACATCAAACTTAAAAGGCACTGAGGCATCTCCAAGTTCAACAACCCTATCCATTGGTTCTAGTCTTCTGGTCATTCCAATTTTAACGATTCCTTCACCAAAGCTACCTATATTGGAAATCACATAAATATAGCCAACTCTAGTAAGTTGAGCTTGCGACATTTTACGAGCTCTTTCAGTCGTTAATAGTGATATTTCATTCTCGATATTATTAATTTGATCATTGATTAAAGCTGCATCATTCGCCATAGCATGTTTTATTTTTGCTTTTAGTGCTTCTAGTTTCAATTCGTTTTTATCAAGTTTGCGGTCAAATTCATCTATTTGTGATGATTCTTTAGACGTATTTTTTTTCATTAGCTCTTTGCGCATTTTAAAAGCTACTTTCTCTTTCTGTTTGCGTTCTAGTTCTTTGTGCCAAATACGTTGTTCTTGTAATTTTGATTTGATGTATCGTGATGAAATTTCAACCCCTTGGGTTTCCCCTAAAAGCGTTAGTTGCTCAACCAGTTTAAGTAGCTTCTCTCGAGCTTTATCAAGCGTGTTATGTCTCATGGCATGGCGGATAACATCAAACTCATTATTAAAAGCGTTTAGAATATTAACCTTATAAGCCTCAATCATTCTTCGCCCGTCTTGCTGGCTTTCACTTATAGACCAATTGGTATATGTTGCAATCGCATCATCACCAAGTACTAATTGCTTTTGTTCCTCATGAATAAGGTTAACCTGTTCCTTGAGGTATTCTGTATCAGTCATACCAAAGACAACGGGATTTATACCTCTGTCAACAAATGCCACATCCTTTTTAAGTTTGCCGCTAAGAGCTTTTAAATTACCTTGTACTTCTCGCCCTTTTTTTATTTTTTCTCTGACATCTCGCTCTTGTTCATTGTATTTAGCGATAGTTTTTTTAGGGGGAGATTGCTGTATTTTTAAATTTAAAATGCTCAAATCGGAAACGACTTGCTCTTTTTCTGAACGAATTGAGTAATACCAATAAACTAACATGGCCAACGCCACAATCTCTATCAAAATAATATCAGTTAAACTCATACATCCCCTTTATCATTTAACATTTAAATCCATATTATTAATAACTTGCCTTTTTTTGTGTTTAAATTCAACATCAATTTAAATTTTCAGTAAAAAGCACAGGAAATAGACAGTAAATTCCCTAAACAGGTAAAGTTAATTAGTTCCGGTCGATGTTGAAGATATGAGCTGGAAGTTGGATATACGTGTAAGTAATTAGACCTAATTAGCTTCAAATACTCACAGAATATGCACAGGAGCATTCATCAGAAAGTGCTGATTATAGTAGGTAATTGCCCAGAGGCTTTGAATCTAAAGGGGAAGAATGGGGTGGCTAAAGGGACTTGAACCCTCGACAACCGGAATCACAATCCGGGGCTCTACCAACTGAGCTATAGCCACCACTGATATTACTTGAAGCGCCCAGTGATAAGGCGCGGAGAGTATATTGTATTTTTAAGCAGATTGACAAGAAAAATTTTTGCTTTTAAGCGTTTTATAGGCAACATTCTGCTTAACTGTACTTTTTGCTGATTATTAACTTAATTTTAGATGCTGTTTTACTAATGTCTCCTCATACTGTATTTTTACCTTAGGTATTAAAATTACTATCCAGCGGATAATTTGGCGGTATAAATGTCACTAGACAAAATTTCTGAACAATTAAATAAACTAACACCAGGTAACACTAAAAAATTACCGCCGATAGAATCATGGAACCCACCGTATTGTGGCGAAATTGATCTACAGGTCAAAGGTAATGGTGACTGGTTTTATGGCGGCACAATATTTAAACGGTTATCGTTAGTTAAACTTTTTGCTTCGGTTTTATTAAGAGAAGTCGCTGGTGATCGCGACGAGTACTTTTTAGTGACACCCGCTGAAAAAGTTAAGATTATCGTTGAAGACGCCCCTTTTGTATTAACGCAATGGGCTTGGCAAGATGATAACAAATCAATAATGACGGTTAGTACCAATGTAGATGACGAGTTCGTGCTTGATGAAACTCATCCGTTAACGATGAATGCTAACGGCGAATTATATGTATTAGTGCGTCGTAATTTATTGGCAAAAGTTCACCGTAATGTTTATTACCAATGGGCCGATTTAGCACAAGAAGAGGTTACAGAAAAAGGCGTTGAATTAATTTTTTCAAGTGCTGACCACAAGTTTAGTTTAGGAAAAATTGATTAAATTTCTCACCTTTATAGTTATTTATTATTTATAAAGGTGAGAGTTCCGCTTAAATTACCCGCGAGAAGCGCTGTTGGTTAACGTGCTGTTTCATGTAAGCATCAAAACTCATACAAATATTACGAATCAACAAGCGTGCCTTCTGATCTACTTTAATAAAATCAGCAGTATTTTCAACCAAACCATCACTGATAAATGTTTTCAGTAGTGGTAAATCTTCAGCAAAATATTCTTCAAAATCAATGTCGTACTTTTTACTAATCTGTTTTTTATCAATATATAAATTACACATTAATTCACGAATAACTTCGCCACGGATCACGTCATCTGTTGATAAACTAACCCCTTTCACTTGTGCATTTTTTCTAGTATCTATCGCTTTATAATAGGCTTGCAATTCTTTAATATTTTGACTGAAAGAAGTACCGATATTACTAATAGAAGAAACACCTAATCCTAACAAGTCACAACCACCCTTTGTAGTATATCCTTGGAAATTACGGTGCAGGGAACCCTCTTTTTGTGCAATAGAAAGTTCGTCATTAGGTTTAGCAAAGTGATCCATACCAATGAAATCGTAGCCAAATCCACAAAGCTTTTCGATGGCAAGTTTCATTAAGGCAAATTTTTCTTGCACGCTGGGTAACCATTCGTCACGTAATTTACGTTGGGCAGCAAATCGGTTTGGAATATGTGCATAGCTAAACAATGAAATACGGTCGACATCCATCTCATGAGCTTTGTTAAGCGTTTTTGTAAAGGTTTCTATAGTTTGGTGAGGCAAACCATAGATCAAGTCGATATTAATTGATTTGAAGCCCACTGCCTTTGCATGGGCAATAAAGTCGCTAATAAATTCGGTTGATTGCACACGATTAATTGTTTCTTGTACTTTTTTATCAATGTCTTGTACGCCAATACTTAGACGATTAAAACCTAAATCAAAGAGGTGTTCGGCAAGGTTCATTTCAATTTCACGCGGATCAATTTCTATACTCATTTCTACATGTTCAGCAAAAGTGAATTTTTCTTTTAATAAAGAGACTAATTTTGTGATTTGGATATGGGTTAAAAAGCTGGGTGTGCCGCCACCCCAATGGAGTTGTTTAACGGTGTAGTCAGTAAAAAATTCAGCTCGTGAACTAATTTCTTCCGCTAAAAACTCTAAGTAGGTATCGGCCTTGTCACGGTGGCGGGTAATTACTTTATTACAGCCACAGTAGTAGCAAAGGCTATGGCAAAAGGGAATATGTACATACAAGGACAATTCACGGTTGGGTGAATCTTTCACTGCTTGGATGAAATCTTGTTCAGAAAATTCATCATGAAATTCTAATGCCGTTGGATAAGAGGTATATCTAGGTCCACTGGTATTATATTTAGACAGTAATTTAGGGTCAAAAAATTGATTTGCTTGCATGGTTGGTTACCGAGTTAGCCATTACTTATATACGCGTTATCAATCAAAATATAGATTGAATGGTAACGGGTATATGCTAAGCAACAGTTTAACAATGCAAACATTAACAATATTGATCGAGCGCAACAAAGCGTTATTAACTTAGTAAAAAGTTAACTTGGTAAAAAATTAACTTGCTAGCGCACTCATACGTTCTTGGGCATATTGATGCAAAGAGATAACGTCAATATTTATCTGTGCGGATAAATCGCTCTCTGCTTTCATACGTTCAAAATCAAGTTTCATACGCTCATTTTTGGCAAGTTTCTTTCTTGCATCAAGAATAGGCATATGTTTAATTTTATCATAAAGTTCAAAGACTGCAGGAAACTCTGCTGACAAACCACTGCTCAACTTTAAAGAATCGAGCAATACACTCAATCGCCAACAACCCTCAGCGATATCACATTGCTCTTCTTTCATTGCGTGGGCAATAATCACGACACTACTAAGGATCTTACTATCGTGCTTTGCTAAGGCAATTTTTTTATCTTGCTCTGCCTGTTTTATTTTAGCTGTTTGCGCTTTTAGCTGGCTTAATAATTTCACCGCATAAAAAGCAAGCGCAGCAATAATAATTACTCCGCCAACTACTATATAAATCCAAGGAGTTGAAAACATGATAAAGCCTTATTCGAATTTTGACAGGTCACTGTTGTCAAATTTATCCCAAAGATCATCACCAGATTTTGCTTTGCTTGTCGTTTCAGGTGATTCGTCGTCGTCATCTTCATCTTCTATGCCGAGTATCTCACGTAGCTGTTGATGACGTTCCATTTTTTCATTGAAATAATCAACATCTTCGTTACTTAGCGAAATATCTTCATCTTGCTGGGCAAGGATACTTTGCAAGCGGCTATCTTCTTCAATAGCGAAGAGTTCTTGTTGCAATGAGGTATCAGCTTCAACAACACGAATAGCAGCAATTGGAGAGTTATCTGCTTTTACTTTGTTTTTGGCTTTAAAAGGTTGCACCGCCGCTGTTACCGGTCCGCCAAGATCTATTGGTTTTTTACTACCAATGCGCGGATCTTTCTTTTCTGTAGGTAAGTGAGATTCTTTACCTGCATCAAAAGCTTCTTTTTGTCGGTTGCCGGCTTGCTTTCCTGTTTTCTTCTTTGGTTTTCTATCAACAGGAACTAGGGCTTTTTTCTTATCATCTTTTACTGCGCCGATAGGACCATTGCCTTGTTTTCTAGATTTTTTGGTACGAGACATAAAATAATTTCGTTTTTAAATTCAATGGTTCTATTTTACGTTATATTGTAGGAAACAGCGATAGTGTTTTTCATGATTAATTTTCAGACATAAAAAAACGATGAACAAGTCATCGTTTTCATCAAACTTTAAGTGGTTATCCTAACCTATTAGCAATTCCGTTTATAAGCTTTAACGTATTATTATTTTTTATGTTGCGTTAAATACTCGGTTCATTTTTTATCGGTCATCCTGACACTTTATTGGGTTGTCCTTATCGGTCTATTGACCTAAATATTAACAATCATCCTGATATTAACTTAATCATCCGTATTCTTTAAAAGTAACCTCTCATAAGAGAAGGTTAAGGCTTTCCGTGCAATTCAATCCATTTTGTTATTTGGCTACAAAGTAGCTGGACAATACTTTACCTTAGTTTATAAATGTCGCAAGTTATAAATATACATTTATTTACAATTCATTGAGTGTGAAAGGTTAACTTATTGTTTTTAAAGTCTATTGATTTATTTAAAAGTTAATGAATGGTAAAAACATGTTTTCTCTATGGTTAATGTCTTACATAAATAATCACAAATAGAGTACATTGTTACGCTCGCTTTATATACGAAACCCTTCGTTTTATGTACTAATGTCCTATTTCGTTCAGTTAATGAGAGAAATTTGTTGTGATTTTTAGGTTATACCATGTGCGCAATAAACTAAGCTAAATAGAAATAATAGCTTAGTTTTATTTATTGGATATTGTTTGACCATTAACGAGGGGCAAAATAGTTTTATTCGTGTAACCAGGCCGCGTGTTTTGGTGCAACTTTAGTAACAGCCCACTCTTCAATCATTAAAGGAGCAACCCTTTTTAATTCTTTCATTTGTTCAACTGTACCGGTATTCGCTGCTAATTCTAAGCGGTGACCACTCGGGTCAAAGAAATAAATTGATTTAAATACACCATGATGAACTGGGCCTAATACATCAACACCTTTACTTTGTAACTCTTCTTTTGCGGCGACAAGTGCATCAACATCTTCAACTTCTAATGCGATGTGCTGTACCCATGTTGGTGTGTTTTCATCTCGGCCCATGGTTGGAGAATTAGGAATTTCAAAAAAGGCTAAAACATTACCCATGCCCGCGTCTAAAAATATGTGCATATAAGGGTCTGGTGCCTTAGTCGACGGTACCTCATTTTCAGCAATGGCTACCGTTAGCTCCATGTTCAAATGTTCTTTGTACCAATCAACAGTAACTTTTGCATCAGTACAACGATAAGCGACGTGGTGAATTCGTTTCATTTTGATCATTTTAAACCCTTAATATTCTAGTTTTGAAAGCAACAAGGTTATTTTTGCACAAAGTAACTTTTGTTACTAGTTTGTGGGTTTTTAATTACACTAGCGTTTTACTTTTTTGTGGCAAAAAATTTACAGTTAATTTTTACAGCGCCATTTTTTGCTAAGCGTGCTGTCTACTTCTGTAATAGCGATGGCCGCCAGTGGTGAATCAATAAAAACAATGTGACCGGTCATTAATTGATCGTCACGAAAATAGTGGCAGGTTAGCTCAGTATTTTCTGGGAAATGATCAGCCAGTTGCTGCAACGATTTTTCAGTCACTTTGATATTATTTACGGCAAGTAAGATATCGTTAACTGCCAAGCCGGCTTCAGCTGCAGGAGAGTTTTCAATAACCTGAGTAATTTTCACGCCTAAAGGTAACGCGCTATATTGTGCACCGATATAAGGAGAATAGGCGTTATTGTCAGTAGTCTCTAAGCTATTAAATTTTTTGAACTTTTGAGCGGTAAAAGCAATACCTACTTGCTTAAGTAACGGGGCTAATTCAATACGTTGAGTATTGTTAAGTAAGGCTTGAAAAGCTACTGTAATATCGTCATTACAGAGAATATTGGCAATGTTTATAAAGTCTTCCTCACAGGTACCAATATTTGTTCTACCAAAATGTATCCATAATTCGCGCATTAATGTGTCTAAGCTGTAGACACCTGCTGACTTTTCTCTAATGGTTAAATCTAGCCAGAGTGCAATTAAAGCGCCCTTAGTATAATAACTAACAATATTATTTACGCCATCTGGTCCTTGTTGATAAAACTTGGTCCAAGTATCAAAGCTGGAGTCGCTGACACTTTGTTTTAGTTCCCCTTTACCCCGGTATACTCGGGTAGCTGTCTTAGATAATTGCAGTAAATAGTCTTCAAAACTGATCAATCCACTGCGAAACAATGAAAAATCATCATAATAAGACGTGATGCCTTCATAGGCCCACAATTGTCTCGTGTGAACTTCGTGCTGTAAGTTGTAAGGAATAAATTCTTTCGGTTTAATGCGGCATACATTCCAAGCGTGAAAGTATTCATGTGAACATAAGCTGAGAAAAGTTTGATAATTTTCAGACGTTTCATCAGGTCTATTAGGGTTGGGTAAATCAAAGCGACTGGCTTGTAAAATTGTCGAGTTTTTATGTTCAAGCCCACCAAAACCGCTGCCTAACAAATGGGTAATAAACCAGTATTCTTTAAAAGGAACCTCACCAAATAAGTTAATATGATGCTGGCAAAGCTTAGCTACATCTCGTTTTAGGCGCTCCCGATCACCAAAATGTTGGCTAGTAAAGACTAAGTGATGGGTAACACCTTCGACAACAAATTCAAAAGCATCAAAGTGACCAATGGCAACAGGACAATCGATAAGTTCTTGATAGTCTCTAGCAATATAATCACCTAATTGATATTTATCAGTGCCTGTAGCGCGTGTTAAGCCCGTGGCAACTCGCCAACTATTTAACTGTGGCGATGATTTAGTCGTTAATTCTTGTGGTAATGCAATCGTCAACTGACAGCGTTCATCTGGCAATTCTTGCACTTGTAAAAAAGTTGAACTGCCATTAAAAAAGCCACGTTCACTGTCTAAGTAAGCGGTGCGTACCGATAAATCAAAAGCGAATACTTGATAACATATTGAGGTATTGACACTTGTTGCGGTAAATTTCCAAGTTTGTTTGTCGGTTTTATTCAGCGCAATTGTCTCAGTATTTTGAGCTGCTGTTGGGTCACTATTATAAGCGCTAATTTCCGTAATATTTTTTGCGAAGTCACGGATCATATAGCTACCCGGTAACCAAGCGGGTAGCGATAAATGGTAAGTTTCATCCACTTGTGTGGCAAAAGAAAGCGTAACCAAAAATAAATGGCTGTTTAGATTTTTAGGCGTTATTTGGTAGTGGATCATCGGAAAAGACAACTAATTAAGACAAAAGGTTATGGCTTAATGTAGCAGAAATAGTGAATGAAAACAGTAAAGCACCCAGCGTATTGGGGGCTTTACTCGTTATGTTTACCTTATAAATTAACCGCTAAAGTAAAATAACTGTTTTGCCCTGATTCAAACAGACACGTTGCTCGGCATGCATTCTAACCGCATGAGACAATGCTGTTGCTTCAATGTCGTGACCACTATGAACCATCTGCTCTATCGTCAGGCTATGGTTAATGGCTTTTACTTCTTGCACAATAATAGGTCCTTCATCTAAGTCACTCGTAATATAGTGGGCGGTTGCGCCAATCACTTTCACACCACGTTGGTGGGCTTGATGGTAAGGTTTTGCGCCTTTAAAGCTGGGTAAAAAAGAATGATGAATATTAATCGCTCGACCTTGCCATTGTTGACAAAAATCATCAGACAAAATTTGCATATAACGCGCAAGCACTAATAAGTCTGTTTTGTAATTTATTAATAAGGCTTGTAGTTCACTTTCTTGTTGCGCTTTTGTCGAAGAAGAAATAGGTAAGTGATGAAAAGGAATTTTATGCCAATCAACTAAAGCTTGGCAGTCCAGATGGTTTGAAACCACAGCAGCAACATTAATAGGTAAAACACCGGCTTTAACTTTAGTTAATAACGACACCAAGCAATGGTCATCTTTAGATACCGCGATAACGACATTTGGAAAATCATCACGTTCTCTTAATTGAAAGTTCATCGCAAGCGGTTGGGCTAATTCGGCTATGGCTTGACGGAATTGTGCAATTGAAACGGTTAAGTTTCTGTCATCAAATGCGATACGCGAGAAAAAAATAGAGGTATACGGGTCGCTGTACTGTGAGGTTTCAGTAATAAAAGCGCCGTGTTGATAAAGGCTCTGAGAAACTTTTGCTAATACTCCTGAAGTATCAGGGCATTGCCAAGTTAAAATATAGTGATTAATGGGTTTCATACCTGACTCCAAAAAATAATGAATATGGAGTCAGTGTGACAGGTTTTTAATCAAGCAATTAGTTTATTGCGCTATAAGCTAAAATTTTTATCAATATGAGTAGCTTGTGAGATTATTGACCGCTATTTTTTTCATCATTTGCTTGATGCACTTTATGATAATTCTTGATAAAAAGTGCTTCAACTTTTTCACGTGCCCAAGGTGTTTTACGTAAAAACTTTAAGGTTGAATTGATACTAGGATCTTCAGTGAAGCATTTAATTTTTATTTGTTGACTAAGCGCAGGGTAACCAAAATATTCAACAAGTTCGGTAACAAGTGCTTTTAAGGTAATGCCGTGTAATGGGTTGAAAGGTTGATTGTCCATAAGAGTAATTAGCGATACTATCAATAAAAATATAGCGTTATTTTATCAGATTAATTTTGAAGTTGCTTTCAAAAGATTAAATGCAAGGGGAAGTTGGATCTAGATATTTCCAGTGCTATGGTAATGCCATGAAGTTAGCTAATAAAGTAAGAGAGATCATCAGTGATTAAATTAAAATTTTCCCATAAAATTATTATGGTGACTACGGTATTATTACTAATAGCCTTGTCGGTATCTACATCAATTAATTATATATTCTTAAAAGATCACACCCAAAAAAATCTTAACAATGCCATCGATGAAATAGGCCGTTCAGTTTCTGGAAATATTGCTAACTGGTTAACGAATCGTCTACAAATAATCGATGCAGTGGCGCTTAATATTACTGACATTAATAGTCATGAAGAAATTTTTCATGCGGTTCAGCAAGCAGTAAAAGCCGGCAAGATGAAAAATACCTTTGTTGGACTAGCCAGTACCGGCGAATTTATTCTTGATGATTTAACGATACAACTCCCAGAAGGTTTTGATATTCGTCAGCGCCCTTGGTATTTGCTTGCAAAAGAAGGACGTAAGTCTTCTTTTACTGAAACTTATATAGATGCCACGACGGATCAAAAAGTATTGACTGCTGTAGCGCCTATTTTGAAAAATGGACAATTTGTTGGTGCAGCAGGAGGTGATATTTTTCTAGATGAGATTTCATCGATTCTAAATGAAATTGATTTTCTTGATTTAGGCTATGCCTATTTAATGACTTCAAAAGGGAAGATTCTCAGTCATCCTGATGTGAAATATGTCGATAAAGATGTGAGTGAATTATTAGGTCAAACACCGCCATTTTCGAGTGACTTAAATGAGATTAATAATAACACCATAGTTTCATTTATCCCCATTAAAGGCATTGACTCGGTTAACTGGTATGTAGGTGTGGTACTTGACAGCGAAAAAGCTTACCAACCCATGGTGAATTCGAGAAACATTGCCATTATTGTGGTTATAGCTAGCTTACTTGCAACGATTATTCTTATGCATTTATTGTTTAGCTATTTGATGAAACCTATTCATACCTTAAACCTTGCCATAAAAGGTATTTCTCGTGGCGACGGTGATTTAACCCAACGTTTATCGGTTGAGAGCCACGATGAGTTTGGTGAACTATCAGAAAACTTTAATGATTTTATAGAAACTATGCATCATTCGATGCGACGAGTTAAAGAGTCAGCGGCAAATTTACAACAGCAGATTGGCCAAGTTCGACAAAGCTCACAAGTCGGTATTGATATGGCCGATCAACAGCTTAATCGTGGTGAAAGTGTATCGACAGCGGTAACCGAGTTAAATAACTCTTCACAAGAAATTTCGACTAACGCACTAACGGCTTCTAACTTAACATCAGGCATGCAAGCGCAGTCAAATGAAGGGCTGGTGGCACTCAATGAAAATATTCAGTCAATTGAACATTTGTCGAAAATAATGACGCAGTCAAGCGGCGAAATCGAAAAATTAAGCAGTGAAACTAAAAATATAGTCAGCATTTTAGATGTTATTAAAGGGGTTAGTTCACAAACTAATTTACTCGCGTTAAATGCCGCTATTGAAGCGGCACGAGCAGGGGAGCAGGGTCGAGGTTTTGCTGTGGTAGCTGATGAAGTTAGACAGTTAGCACAACGCACTCAAGAAGCGGCACTTGAAATCGAAACCATGATTGATAACTTAGAAACAGGCACCGACGCGGTGGTTATTTCTATGGACGAAAGTCAAAAAAATAGTACCAGTAGTGTGCAAAAAGCCAAAGTAGCCGATGAAAAAATGCAATTAATTATTCATATGTTACAACAGGTTGATAATGAAAATCATGCAGTAACTGAAGCGACTCAACAACAAGTTAATGTGATCAGATCAATTGATGAAGATATATTAAATTTGATGGATTTAAATCAGCAAGGCGTACAAAATTTACAGCAAACGCAGCAAGCTTGTGACAGTTTACAACAAGAATTCACCGGCTTAAATGATATAGTGGGTAAGTTTAAAGTTTAACGAGCAAGTGTAAAAAAAAGCTAGATAACGTGAGTTATCTAGCTTTTTTTTATTGTATCGCCAACAATAAGTGTTGAGTGCTGGCTAATAATAAAGTTTAACCAAAGTAAGCGGCTAAATCTTCACTACCACCAATGTTTTTACCATCAATAAATACTTGTGGTACGGTATCTGAGTTAGTAATAGCACGGAACATTGAAGTATTTACGTCGCTACCAACGATCAATTCTTCAAACTTTAAACCTTGGCTTGTTAATAATGCTTTAGCCTTTTTACAAAATGGACAATCCGGCTTACTAAAAATTGTAATTTCTTGAGATTGTACAGCTTCAGGATTAATGTAATTGAGCATGGTATCGGCGTCAGATACTTCAAATGGGTCGCCAGGTAAATCAGGTTCAATGAACATTTTTTCTATAACGCCATTTTTTACTAGCATTGAATAGCGCCAGCTACGCTTACCAAAACCAATTTCTTTTTTATCAACTAATAAACCCATCGCTTGAGTAAAGTCACCATTGCCATCAGGAATGAAACTAATGTTGGCTGCGTCTTTGTCTTGTGCCCAAGCATTCATTACAAAGGTATCGTTAACAGAAATACAAACAATTTCATCAACACCATTAGCGTTAAATTTTTTCGCTAGTTCATTGTATCTTGGTAAATGTGAAGATGAACAAGTCGGTGTAAATGCGCCTGGTAATGAAAATACAATGACGGTTTTATTAGCAAAAATTTCATCACTGTTTCGACTTGCCCAACCATCGGCAGTAATAATAGGGAAAGTAGTGTTTGGAACTTGCTGTGTTTCTTTATTGGTAAACATAGTCACTCGCTTTGATTGATTTGAATCGATTAAGTGGCACTAGTATGGGTGAATAACTTGATTTAATAAAGTGATAAAAACAATTCACAATGATTGATTAAAGCGATTGATAATAAAAAATTAATCTAGATTGATGATGAAAGAATCACATGACTTATGACAATAGCCAACGTTTAATTTCTTCGGTCATTATATCTAGTTGTAAATAAAGGTGGCTAGCAGATGCTTTTATATCTTTACTATTTTCAGCCCTGGCTTGCTGGCTAACCTCATTGAGCGTTTTAGCTATTTCAGGATGGGAAAAATACCGTGTACTGCCTTTTAGCTTGTGAGCAAGTGCTTGTATATATTTATGATCAAAATTCTCGGTGGCGCTTAGCCACTGCTTTTTTTCTTTTTGCCATGAAGCGATAAAAAGTCGACCAACATTTTTACTCAGTTCGATGTCGTGCTCATTATTTTTCAGCAGCATGTCTAAATCAAAAAGGCTGAAATTTTGTTTAGTTAAGTCGTTTTTCTGTTGTTTCTTTAATAACTGTCGATAAGCATTGTTGAGCTTGTTGGTTATTTCTTCCTGTGGGCAAGGTTTAGCCATATAGTCATTGAAACCTGCAGCAATACACCTTTCTGCCGCGCCACTCAAAGCATCTGCGGTTACAGCAATTAACCAAAGCGGTCGGCTTTGCTCGCTTGCTGTTAACGTTTGAGCGAGTTCAAAACCATCAACATTTGGCATATGACAATCAGATATAATAATGTCATAAGCCTGTTTTTCATGTAAATCTAAAGCTTCTTGGCCGTCGTAAGCAATATCGGCTTTAATATTTAGACGCGCAAGTTGCGCACAGAGCACTTTAACGTTTACTAGGTTATCTTCGGCAATAAGAATACGTAGATCTTGAAAACGGTTATCGTCAGCGGCATTAATTAAACGCGTATTACTGCGACGGTTATCGGTGGAACTTTCTAAAGTTGACTGTTTTAGCTTTAAGCTAAAATGGAAAGAACTCCCTTGGTTTAGCGTTGAATCAATCTTAATTTCGCTGCCCATCGCTGATATTATTTCTTGGCAAATACTTAATCCTAAACCCGTACCACCATATTTTCGCGTAATGTCGTCATCGGCTTGAATGAAGGGAGTAAATAAGAACGTTTGTTTTTCCGCCGCTATGCCCATGCCGGTGTCTTTTACTTCAAAATAAAGTGTGTCGTAGGTATTTTTATTGATAACCTCACTGCTAGCAACCGTAACAATTAAATCGATTTGCCCTTTATCGGTGAACTTAATCGCGTTACTAAGCAAATTATTAAGCACTTGAGTGAAGCGTGTCGGGTCGGTTAAATAGCAGTGGCTTATTTTATTGTCTATGTGTAAGTTAATTTCTAATGGTTTGTGGTGTTCAATGTGATTGAAGCCACTAATAATATTTTTACAAAGTAAATTAAAATTTACTGGCACCGACTCTAAAGTCAGTTTGCCGGCGTCCATCTTTGAAAAGTCGAGCACATCATTGAGCAAAGCGAGTAAGTTGGTTGCCGAGCCTTGTAATGTTTCAAGTAAATCATTCTGCTCTTTATTTAAAGGTGTGAAAGCAAGGGCTTCTGCCATACCTAATACACCGTTCATCGGTGTTCTAATTTCATGACTCATCCGCGCAAGAAAAGTTATTTTCGCTTGAGCTGATTTTTCAGCTTCTATTTTTGCAGACTCAGCAATTGATAATGCATGTTCAATTTTTAGTTGGGCAAGTTTTCTGACCCTAAGCTGTCGATAATAAATCCAAAAAATAATCAGCCCAAAAAGCATAATAGCGACAAACAAATAACTGACATTTCGATAAGCATTAGCAATTTGTTTATCAGCATTATTTTCATGGAAAGCCGTTTGACTCCATTTTGCATAAAGTCTTTCGTAATCTGTGGCAGAAAGACTTTTAATGGTGCGATTAAGTAAGCTAATAATAATATCGTTACCGGGGTTACTCGCGAAAAAAAACTGAGCATTATCATTAAAGTTTATTAATGGTTGGCTAGTGAGATTTGAGAGTTGATTTTCTTTAACCAAATAAGAAGAAATCAGAGAGCCACCAATAAAGACATCAGATTCACCCAAAGATACTGAAGTAATGGCCGCATTCATCGAGTCAAAGTAATTAAGGTGTGCAAAAGGAAGTTTTTCTATTAATAATTGGGTGGCATTAAAATTATTAACCACAGCAACTTTTTTGTCACCTATGCCACTTAAACCATCTATTATCGTGTCATTATGGCGATAAACCATACTATAACTGGCTTGCAAATAAGGCTCAGAAAAAATAAGCTTTTTCTCTCGGTCTTTATTGCGCTCAACCAACGGCAGTACATTAATTTTTTGCTGTGCTAAAGACGAAAAAATTTGCTCAATATTTTTTACATAAACAGGTTTATAGATAATACCGGTTCGCTCAGTTGAAAGCGTAAATAAATCAATGGTGAAGCCGCGCTCGGTAATGTGATTAAAGTTTTTAGTAATAATGTAGGGCGGAAAACCTCCAGACACCACCGGAAAGGAAAGTTGATTATGGTCAATAATAAAATCTTTTTCAGCAACAGATAAATTTGTAAAATAGGCGCCAAAAGTTAACGAGATATTTCCTTCATTTAAGGCAATGTATTTGTTATTCCATAACTCGGCTTGTTGTCGACTCACTGAGCGAATGCCATCGTTAATTTTATGCATCAAGCTTCTATTGTTTTTATTCACGGCAAAGCGAAAGTAAACTTCTGGTGCTTCATCTTCAGTAATATGAAAATCACCACTGAGCTTATATTCTTTTAACTTTTCATTAAGTAACCAGGGTTTTGTTGCATATAAGGCATCATACTTTTGATAATCGCCAAGCAGCTTATCAATATCTTGATAATAATAACGTTCAATATGGCGACTAAGAAAATTTAAAGTTGACTGATCGTCAGAGTAGATACCTATTTGCAGACCATTACTTTTATTACTTTGAATGCGACGAAACACTTTCTGTTTGAATTTAGCATAGGGAATACTAAAAACTAAGTCTGTTTGATCTTGCTGGTAACGAGTAACGGCGACTACATCAATACTCTTATTAGCAAGCGATTGATAAGCCTTTTCTGTTGGCATGTAGCTAAACGATACTTCACGTTGATTATCTATTGCCCAAATTTGCCAATACTCTTTAAGAAAGTTAACCAGCAGTTGAAACTTCTCTCCAGAAGCTGCATTGATTGATGGTCTATCAGGTAAAGCTATTCGAAGGGGCGCTTTATTGTGGGATAGTTGCTCTGCATAGACACTAAAAGTGACTAACAAAATACTGCACAATAATGTGCGCTTAAGCCAAGTAGACATGGACCATAACATATTCTTTATATCGCTTATAATGTCATCATCCATGGTTTAAAACTTAAGTTTTTATTTAAGTTTATCTATGAAGGCAGAAGTGAAGTATTAATAAATACACTTTATGCTATAAGTAGCAAACCAGCAAATTTTAATAAATAAGTGATTGATTTAATATAATGAAAATCAGATGTTTTTTAGGTAATACGACTTACTGCTACCCGGGTGCTTATTAAATAAACCTTAGCGGCCAACAAGTAAAGCAACTAAAAAGATCAGCATCACAACGCAATAAATTTGCTTGCTACAGTAACAGCATGATAAATTACCCCTAAAGTTGTATATACAATTAAAAGGTTGAAGATGTCTAACACTTACACGTTAATAAAAGGTCGAATTCCATTGCTTATCAGCATGCCGCATAACGGTGAGGCTTTACCTGAATACATTGCCAATAAAATGACTGAACAAGGCAGGAAAGTGGCTGATACTGATTGGCATAAAGACAAGCTTTACGCGTTTGCTCAAGCGCTTGGTGCGTATATTATCATGCCCAAATATAGCCGCTATGTCATTGACCTAAATCGAGATCCAGCAGGTGTTGATTTATACCCTGGTGCCAACAGTACTGAATTGTGTCCGACGACTTCATTTGACCTTGCGCCACTTTATCTTGAAGGACAAGCACCAGAAAAAGATGAAATATTACATCGAGTAACCACGTATTGGCAGCCTTATCATCAAGCATTAAAAAGCACTCTAGCTGACATGCAGAATGAATTTGGTAAAGCCGTTTTACTTGAGGCTCATTCTATTTTGTCGACCGTGCCGAGATTTTTTGAAGGCCAATTACCCGATTTTAATTTTGGTACAGCTGATGGTAAAAGCTGCGCGCCTGAATTAATCACCGCACTACAAAAACTTGATTACTCACCTTATAGCATGATCACTAACGGGCGGTTTAAAGGCGGCTTTATTACCCGAGAGTATGGTCAACCGCAAAAAAATATTCATGCGGTACAGTTAGAGCTTTCACAACGTACTTACATGAGTGAGCCCAGTCCAGAATACAATGAAGCGTTGGCAAGTGAGGTTATTCCTAAGCTTAAACAGTTAGTAGAAACCTTGATTAAGTTTTCACAACAAAAAACCTAGTGTAGGTGTGCTCGTATGAATGAGTCGCGATAACGCTTTTATTAAGCCGTAGTCATTAGTCAGTGGTGAATAGGTAAACGCAGTAAATGTAGATTGGGTTTTACAACAAAAATTAGCAAAGGTATTTTCGATGAAGTTATTTGCAGAACGTATTTTATTAAGCAGCGGTTGGCACACGCAGCAAACATTAACCATAGAAAATGGTGTGATCACCGCAATAGCATCAGGGCATATTGACGGCGCTGAGCAAGTAGGGGTTGTTATTCCTGGTATGGTTAATTGCCACTCCCATGCTTTTCAACGTGCCTTTGCGGGTTTCAGTGAACAAGGTAGTGAAGGGCAAGACAGTTTTTGGACATGGCGAAGCATCATGTACAAATTTATCGATCAACTGACGGTAAACGATGCCGAAATAATTGCCCGACAGCTTTATATTGAAATGCTTAAAATGGGTTATACCCGTGTTGCAGAATTTCATTATTTACATCATGAAATTAATGGTGAAAACCATGATGAACTTGCTGCCATGGCAAAAGCCATTTTTAAGGCCAGTCAGCAATCGGGAATTGGTTTAACATTATTACCGGTACTTTATCGTTTCAGCGGCTTTGGTCCTTTACCGGCAAATGACGGCCAAAAGCGTTTTATTAATTCAATAGAACAATTCAATCAACTGGTCAGTGACTGCTTTACCCTAAGTGCTCATTATCAAAATACTAATGTTGGCATTGCGCCTCACTCATTAAGAGCTGTTGACAAAACGTCGTTAGAGCAAGCGGTAAAACATGTTCGTAGTTTAGATAATAAAGCGCCAGTGCATATTCATATCGCTGAGCAGCAAAAAGAAGTCAATGATTGTTTAGCGCATTATGGTCAACGTCCGGTGGAATGGTTATTAAACAATGTCGCATTAGACCCGCAATGGTGTTTAATTCATGCAACACATATCAATGAACAAGAACGCCAAGGAATTATTGCCAGTAAAGCGATCGCAGGAATTTGCCCAACCACTGAAGCAAATCTAGGTGACGGTATTTTCCCCACCAGTGAATTTTTAGCAGAGAATGGCACCTTAGCGATTGGCTCTGACAGTCATATTTCAGTGAATCCTATCGAAGAGTTACGCTGGTTAGAATACGCACAACGCTTAATTAAGCAACAACGTGCTATTTTAGCAACAGAAAATCAACCTTCAGTGGGTCGTAATTTGTGGCAACAAGCAGCCTTAGGCGGCGCTCAAAGTACAAATAGCAATACCGGTGAGTTAGCGATAGGTAAACAAGCCGATTTACTGGTACTTAATGCCAAAAAAGTGGCTTTGTTTGCCCACCACGACCAACACTTATTAGACAGTATGATTTTTGCAAGTCAGCATAATATGATTAACGACGTTATGGTCAATGGCCACTGGGTGATTAACGGCGGTGTTCATCACCTAGAGCAAGAGTCTGAACAAGCATTCTCTAAGCTATTGGCCAGTCTTTCTGCTTAGCATTAAACTGTTATCGCGCATCTAAGTTTTAGAACTGCTCGATAACAGCTTTATATCTTTTATAGGTTATTAATTTTTTAATTTATCTATAACAAAGAACTATACTGAGCAATTGTTTTACAAACTTTCGCTTGGTTGTCTCGGTGCAAATGTGGGGATTGTTGTTTGGCATTACAAAAATCAGTAAAAAAAGCTTTTACCGACTTTCTATCACGGGTTATTTCTTTTAAAAATTGTTGTTCTTCAAGACTAAAATTAACAAGCTGACTCTTTAAGTCAGTATAAATTTTATCGGCCTTCAACCTTACTTTGGTATCTGTAGCTTCTGAAAAGGCATTAGAAATGACGTTTTTCTGTTCTGAAAACCACTCGTCTACTTCTGGTTGAGGATAAAAGTGTAAAAATAATGCCGCAGCGACGATTAAGATCAATAAATTTTTCATAATTCTTTATATAATTGAATGATTATATAAGAATAATCAATTTTGGGCTTATTCACTAATATTAATTGTTTTATAACGTATTCTTAGATAAATATCGTTATAATCTTGAGGCTCTCGTATATCAAGGATTTATCGTGAAATCAGAAGACAAGATCAAAAAAGCGCAGATACAAATTCCCGTTAAAAATATTAAAATACATCAACCCAATCAGGTAGAAACCTACCAGCCTCGTGATCAAATTTATGTGCGCAAAGTAAGTGGTATTTTCCAATTACTTAGGCAGCGGATGAACTTTTTTTTCTTAGCACTTTTTGCGGTACTGCCTTGGTTGCGATACAACGATCATCAAGCCATTTTATTTGATATTGCCGAACAACGCTTCACGCTCTTTGGACTAACCTTGTGGCCACAAGATTTAACCTTACTCGCTTGGCTCTGTATTCTTAGTGCTTTTTTACTGTTTTTTGTTACCACCTTTTTAGGGCGTGTTTGGTGTGGATATTTATGCCCACAAACTGTCTGGACCTTTATTTTTATCTGGTTTGAAGAAAAAATTGAAGGTACCGCTAATCAGCGTAAAAAACTGGACAGCCGCGAACTTGATTTTGACAAATTCTGGCGTAAAGCCTTAAAACATACTTGTTGGTTATTTTTCTCAATACTAACGGCACTAACGTTTGTCGGTTATTTTGCACCTGTTGATGAAGTGTTTATTGACTTTTTTACTTTTCAGGCCTCGTTTGCTTTAGCGGCGACTGTTTGGTTCTTTGCTTTTTGTACTTATGGTAATGCTGGCTGGATGCGTGAAATTATGTGTCTACATATGTGTCCTTATGCACGTTTCCAATCAGCGATGTTTGATAAAGATACCTTAACGGTTTCATATGATTTTAATCGCGGTGAAAGCCGTGGTGCACGCTCGCGTAAAATAGCACATGAATCATTAGAATTAGGCGACTGTATTGACTGCAACCTTTGTGTGCAGGTCTGTCCAACCGGTATAGATATTCGTAACGGCTTACAATATGAATGCATAAACTGTGGTGCATGTGTTGACGCATGTGACGGGGTTATGGACAAAATGAATTACCCGAAAGGGCTAATACGTTACACCACCGAGCATGAATTACAAGGTAAGAAAGTTCATTTTATTCGTTCAAAATTAGTAGGTTATGCCATCGTTCTGTTGGTAATGTGTAGCTTGTTAATTTTAGAGATTGTCAATCGCGCTCCGGTCACTATGGACATTATTCGCGACAGAAATGAACTGGCCAAAGAAAAATTTAACGGTGATATAGAAAATGTGTACACCTTAAAAATCTTAAATAAATCGCAAACTGATAACGTTTATCGCTTGTCTGTTAAGGGTATTGAAAACACTAAGTGGCATGGCGAGCAAGAAGTCATGGTAAAAGCCGCTGCTGTGTATACGTTACCGATGAGTCTGTCTGTAGACCCCTATGAATTAAAAGGTTACATGACCGATATTTCATTTGTTATTGAGTTGGTTTCAGAGGAAGATGATGTTTCTCTTGAACATGAAAGCAGGTTTTTTAATAAACGCTAATGTCTGTATTTGATTTTACTACCCTATCACCCGACTTGATCTTAGATGGCCTAGAAAGTACTGGCCTCTTTGTTGACAGCGGCTTACTGGCTTTAAATAGTTATGAAAACCGTGTTTATCAATTTCATGACGAAGATAAGAAAAAATACGTCACCAAGTTTTATCGACCGCAACGCTGGACCGAAGCTGAACTTAGAGAAGAGCATAGCTTTTCTTTTGAGTTAGCAAAACATGAATTACCCTTAGTTGCGCCGTTAAAAATTGGAGGTGAATCGCTTTTTTCTCATCAAGGTTTTCATTTTGCTATCTACCCTTGTCGGGGCGGACGTATTTTCGAAGTAGACAATTTAGATCAGCTTGAATGGATGGGACGATTTTTAGGGCGTATTCATGCCGTTGCGGCGACAAAACCTTTTAAACATCGCCCGACCTATAACAAGCAAGAGATGCTTTTTCAGGCCACTGATATTATAAAAGACTCTGGTTTTGTGCCAAACTACCTAAGCAAAGCTTTCTTTACTATTTTAGAACAAGTGGTTGATATTGCTGCGCAACAATATCAACCCAGCCATGAAATACGTTTACACGGCGATTGCCATGCTGGTAATATTTTATGGACAGACAAAGGTCCACATTTCGTCGATTTAGATGATTGTCGCATGGGGCCTGCTATTCAAGACCTATGGATGATGCTTTCAGGTGATCGCCAACAACGGTTATTACAACTTGATACTATGCTTTCGGGATACGAAGAATTTTATTCATTTGAACCCAAGCAACTTATTTTGATAGAATCATTACGTACCATGCGTGTTGTTAATTATATGGCTTGGTTATGTAAGCGCTGGCAAGACCCAGCGTTCCCGCATAACTTCCCATGGTTTAATACCGATAAGTATTGGGAACAGCAAATTTTAATGTTGAAAGAGCAAGTGTCTGCCCTTCAACAGCCACCATTAAGTTTATTACCTGCATAATTATTAATAGCGCAGGGCTATTGTTTGAGGAAAAACGTTAAATGAAAAAATTATTGAGTTTATTTGTGATGTTATTATTGCCATTAATGGCATCAGCAGCAAATTATCAAGAAGGTACGCATTACACAATCGTGAGCGAACAGGCCAGCAAAAAGCCTGAAGTACGTGAATTCTTTTCATTTTACTGTCCACATTGTTTCAAGTTTTCACCTTTCATGACTAGCGTTAAAAAGCAGTTACCAGCAGGGGTTAAATTTGAATTCAATCACGTTGATTTTTTACGCGGCGCTTCTCAAGTGATGCAGGAAACGTTAAGTAAAGCGGTAGTTGTTGCCGAGCAAATGGACATGGAAAGTAAGCTAATGGGCGCACTTTTTAATTATATTCATGTGCAGCGCGCAGTCTTTACTTCTGAAAAAGATATTCGTAATGTTTTTGTTTTGAATGGCGCTGATGGCGAAAAGTTTGACAAATTAATGAAAAGCTTTGGTGTAAATAGCCAAGTAAAACAAATGAAGAAAAAGCAAACCTACTACGCAAAAAGTGGTGGTTTAACTGGTGTGCCAGCCGTTATTGTTAATGGCCGCTACAAAATTGAAAATGCAGGTTTAGACAAAAACAACTTTGAAGCTGACTACAATAACTTAGTGAAGTACTTGTTAACACTCAACTAAATGACCGTTAGCAAGACAATAAAAAAGGAGCTAAACAGCTCCTTTTTTATTGCGTTTTTTTTCTTTTTTATACAATAAATAGCCAAAAATTAACGCAACAACCAGTAAAGATAAACTCAGTAATATTTGCTGTTCCTCACCAACTTTAATACCTGCGCCCAGTAATGAAAATATCAACATCTGTGGAATAAAGCCAACACAAGTGCCTGTAACATATGGTATAAACTTTACCTTAGCCATGCCTGCCAATATGTTGGTTAAAAAGTTTGAGCCCGCAGGTAACAAACGAATGACTAGGGCTTTGCTGAAGGTGTCCGTTGAGAAAAAAGCAGACAGCACCATTACTTTGTCGGGGTAAGCGTCAAGCACCCTTTGTCTAAAAAAGGTTTTTGCGATAAATAACGTTAGCATGCAACCGAGTGTTGCCGCTAAAGTGGCCAGCAGCGTCCCATAAACAATGCCAAAGATGTAACCACAAGAAAAGGCAGCGACTTGCCTGGGTAAACCTATACTGGTCAGTAATGCCAATAGGCTTAAAACCATTAACACCCCCAGATATCCTTGAGGAATAAACTGGTCAAGTAGTGGCTGTAGGTTGTTGTTTTTCAATACATCTAAAGAAAATAACACGCTAAAAAGAATGGTAATACTAATTAATGTGGTCATTAAAAAAAGTGTTTTAGTTTGTTTGCTCAGCATCTATATCCATATTAAACAATCATATCTGATAAAATTTTCGCTTTAGCTAAACTAAACTCTTCATCGGTTAAAAAACCCTGTTGTTTTAAATCAACAAGCTTGTCTAGCGCACTTATTAATTCCGAGTCATGAACAACGATGTCGTGCAATACCGCTGCGGTTTGCTTACTAGGTAGGGGTTCTTCTATTACTGAAGCATCAATGCTTTCAGGCTCGGCCTTTTTTTTCTTAAAAACTT
Organism: Colwellia sp. BRX8-9; assembly: GCF_014077245.1. Classification (NCBI taxonomy): domain Bacteria; kingdom Pseudomonadati; phylum Pseudomonadota; class Gammaproteobacteria; order Alteromonadales; family Colwelliaceae; genus Colwellia; species Colwellia sp. BRX8-9. Next base: position 5,354 of record NZ_JACGVN010000009.1, on the reverse strand, counting down.
TTTTTATCGTGCTCTTAGCGATGGCTACTTTCAGTGGTCGTGGTGTTGTTGCTTCTGGATTCAGATGGCTGGCAATAAACCAACTCCAATCAATTAATGACTCTAAAATATCAAAATATTTAGCTTTGGTTAGACGCTGGTTACCTTTTCTAAAATATAAGCATACAAGGTATGTTTTAGCGTTTTTATCGGTTAAATAAAGCAGGACTTGTCGAGTTTCATCATCAATAAGCTTATGGCGATGCGCTTGATTAAATGACAAGCGCAGTTTGTTCTCGCATTGCTCATTGTAACCATGGTCAATATCTTCATTAATAATACTGACGTTGTTATCGTTTACCCAAATTTCACTTTTAACTATATCGGCAGTAGCCAATTGACTGTCTATTTCTGACTGATGGCGCTTGTAAAACGATACGGTTGTTTGGCTAGTATCGAGTTCAAAGCGTGCAAACATACGTCTTAATTTTGCTTTTTGATTGACCGTTTTTAGCCGTACTCGATAAAGCACCACCGCAACCACTAATATAAACAGGGTAAGCAGTAGTTTGCCATAAGCGCTATTGTTGAGTGGCGACGATTGTTCATCACTTTTATTCTCTAACTGAATACTCTTACTATTGTCACTTTTTAACGGGATAGCCTTTACCGATAATAATTGTTTATTGGTTAAATCTAACAGTAAGGGTTCGCCGTTGTGATCAAAGAGTAATGACACTTTATTTTTTGGAGAAAGCTCATCACGACTAAACGACAAAATAGGTAATGCAGCGGCGCGACTTTGAGCCTCACTATTTACCATCGTGGTATTCAATTGGGCAAGTTGCCAATTTTTTGCATCGTTAATAAGATATAAGACACTTCCCACAGACGCTTCTAGGTTTCGCCCATAATAAGGGAAAATATTTCCATCAGTTCCTTGAGTAGATTTCAGCGGAAAAACAAGGTTGTTTTGGTAAGAGTCTCGCCAGTCAGCACCTTTATCAGCAACAACAACTTGGTGACCGCCATCGTAGTCATGTTCTACGAGTAATGCGCCATAATGTTTTTTTGACCACGAAAAAGAACTAATGCTTTGAGCGCCTAAAATAAAGATCTCATTGTTAACGTCGTTTGTTTTCATAAAAGGGTTACTACTTGGCACCCTATAATTTCTTAAGCCAAATTTCTCAGGATTAATGCGTAATACAACGCCAGAATATAAAGCGCCTTCGCTAGCGTTGGCTAAGCTAGTGTTACTGTCAGACAAAGCAATAAGCATTAAGCCATAATCATCGTGCCATACTTTATTATATGGATTAAAGGCTATTTTTTGTATTTGATGTGTGGCAGTTGGCACCGCAATTCTCAGCACTTCTCTGCGTTGCTGCACATCAATTTTAATTGCCGCTGTGTTGTCGTATTGCCATTGTGTTATCACAGCGTCAAATGGCAATGCAACGGGATCTTCTAACAGCGTTAATCGCGCAACATTATTGTTTATTTTAGCGGGCTCAATATGTGCAGTAAAAAAGCTTTGGAAGCCAGTTTTATCTGCTAACGAAAAACTGGGGTGAAACGTTAGCGCGGTTAATTCAACTTGTTTATCGGTAGTATGATTATTTAAAGGTAAGCTTGCTAAAAAAGTGAGCTTGGCATTATTAAGTAAAGACAATTCGCCAGCAGCGTCTGCAATTAAGTATTGCTGCTTATTCTCACTATTAACAGGTAATGCAATAACGGTTGTTTTATTGGTTGAACTTAGGCTAGGCAGCTGCGCTAAAACGTCGAGTCGAACTTCTTCAGCAATCGCTGTTAAGGGCGTTAATAGGCAGTAAAAAGCCAGCAACATTGGAAGTGCTCGCGTAGTTATTTTTTTTATATAATGAAAAACGTCCATATTTTGCCAACAATCCTAATTTTATAAAATTATAGGTAATCCGTTTTAATGTTTCAATAAAATGACTTGGTGTGAATCAATAAATTGCGATTTTTTACTATCATTGAGATAGCTTAATCTTCCGTCGACAACTAATTGGTCGCCTAGCTCGGCCTTATCTTTAATATAATGTGCTTGTTTGCCCCAGATATGTACCGAACGTTCGATAGAAATATTTTGGGTTTGCTGTGTTATAGGCGAATACACTAAATTATTAACGGTTAAGTTAAGCGCGACTAATTCTTTATTATTCTCGGTTAGTACTAAATTAATATCGCTGCTTATTTCACCACTCATATGCACTTGGTTTATTGACTGGGCGTAACCCTTTGCAAATGTTTGTGCATAAGTGGCGTGTAATATTTCACGGTTAGCTTTTTTACTATTAAGTAAATAGCCTTGCACTAAAATAACATCACCCTTTTGCGAGTGAATAAGTGAACGATCAACAATATCACCAATAACTTTAACCGTATGATAACTCGTCCATTCTTTAAACTGTTGGCTCGTTTTGTCAAACCATCGGCTATGGGTTGCTAATACCAACTCAGCTACAGCAAGGACCGGGTTTGCTTGATAACGAATATCAGGCTTAGCAACTAAATTTCCTAATAAGGTTACTGAACATAAATGATTTTGGCTTAGATGATTTGTCATGGCAATTTAATAAAAAAAACTATAGTGCTAATTTACTGAAAATCATCAGATTAAGCAAATACATGACATTAAATAACCATAATTTTTCTGTACTTTGATGATAAAATTGTTAGTATGCCGAACAAACCAAGGGGTGCAATAAAAAGCTGTTGTTAATAGGCTTTTGTATTGCTGAGAATTTTTACCCTTAATACCTGAAACGGATAATGCCGGCGTAGGAATGGTTAATATGTTGAATACTTATCGTAAACACTTTGTGTAAGTGCTTACTTACGGTGTATTTTCCTTATTGCTCTTTTTTGCTTGCATGCCATAAAAAGAGCCCAGTATGAATTTTATAAAATCTCCTATTTCAATTGCGGTAACTACGACTTTATTGACTTTTGCTAGCGTCACGCAGGCAAATGAATCAACTGATATTGAGCGTATAACCGTCACTTCCAGTTTTAATAAGCAATCTTTAGCGCAAGCCCCTACTAGTATTGCAATCATCGACCAACAAAAAATAGCTGAGCAGGGCATTCAACATTTTGAAGAAGTTATTAATGGTGTCGCCAACTTAAATTTCTCTGGTGGAACATCTCGTCCGAAATATTTACAAATTAGAGGCGTCGGTGAACGCTCTGAATACCGCGGTGCGCCAAACTCATCAGTGGGTTTCATTGTCGACGATATCGATTTGTCAGGCTTGGGCATGGCAGCTTCTATGTACGATATTCAACAAGTTGAAGTCTTAAGAGGTCCACAAGGTACACGTTTTGGTGCCAATGCACTCGCGGGTTTAATTTACATAAAATCAAAAGACGCAACAGAATTACCCGAGCATGGTTTTAAAGTAACGTTAGGCAATGACGACTTAATTAATGTTGCCGGTTATAGCTCTGGTGCTGTCACTGAAGACTTAAATTACCGCATATCATTAGAGCAACATCAACAAAACGGTTATCGCGACAATCTTTATCTAAATAGAGATGATACTAATGGCATTGACGAGTTTTCTGGAAAGTTCAAATTGCAATATACGGCAACAGAAGATTTAAGTGTTGATTTTACTTATATATTTGCGGATAACGATAATAGTTTCGATCCTTGGACATTAGATAACAACGGCTTTAATACGATCACGGACAACCCAGGTGTTGATAATCAAAAATCGCATGGCGGGGCACTAAAATTTAGTTTTGAAGGTTTGTCATTCGCAAAATTCGAAGCGATAAGCAGCTATACCACGACAGAGCATCAGCACGCTTATGATGGTGATTGGGCAAACGCAGATTATTGGGCAAGTAAAAGTTGTGATGGTGCGCCATGTGAATACAGTTACCTGTGGGACAAACGCGCCGATAGAGATGTATGGTCACAAGAGTTTCGATTATCATCAAATGACGCCTCAAGAATTTTTGACAATACAACTGCTTGGCTAGTGGGTACTTACATTAGCAAAATGAATGAAGATAACGACCTTGACTCTTTTTATAATGGTTGGGAAGACGAAATACTCGACTCTACATACTCAGCTAATAATTATGCAATTTTTACCCAGTTAGACAGTGTTCTTAGCTATGGCCATGAGTTATCAGTAGGTTTGCGCGTTGAAAAACGTTCAAGCGATTATAGCGATAGTGCTGGCGATGAGTTTGACCCGTCTGAAACCATGTGGGGCGGACACATCGCCTTAAGTAAGATCATTAACAATGAGCATTCTGCTTATGTTCGTGTCGCGCGTGGCTACAAAGCGGGTGGTTTTAATATGGACTTACCCGAGCAATTAATCCAATTTAAAGAATTTGATACCGAAGTCTTAGTCAATTATGAATTAGGTCTGCAATCGAATATGCTAAATAATACCTTAGTCAGTCGACTAGCCTTATTCTATATGGACAGACAAGATCAACAAGTTAATGCTTCTCAACAGAACCCTGATAAGCCACAGCAATTTACCATTTACACGGCAAATGCCACCAGTTCAAGCAGTTACGGTTTGGAACTTGAGTTAACATACCAAGTTAATAATAATTTAACGATCGACTCGACAGTGGGCTACCTAAACGCAACATATGATGTTTATGGCTATTCTGACAAGTACGGTACAAACATTGACATTTCAGGACGCGATTTAGCACACGCACCAAGCTATACCTTTAGCCTTGGCTCTACGTATCGAAGCGATAATGGCGTTGTTTTCAATGTGAACTGGTCAGGAAAAGATGAATTTTTATTCTCTGATAGCCATGACGAAAAAGCGTCAAGTTCAAACTTATTGAATGCGAAAGTTGCTTATGAACTCGCTGATTGGTCTATTTCACTTTGGGCTAGAAATATTACCGATGAAAAAATCGCAACACGCGGCTTCTTCTTCGGCAACGAACCTGATTTAGATTGGGTAGCCAAAAAATATCAACGCTTTGGCGCACCAAGACAAATTGGTGTAACGTTTGATTATAACTTTTAAGGTTAAGCACTCTTTAGCTAACACGCTATCATCCTGAAGTAGCATGCCGTCATGCTGAATTGATATGCCATAATGCTGAAGTAAAACGCCGTCATGTTGAAGTAACACGCCGTCATGCTGAACTAACACGTCGTCATGCTGAATTTATTTCAGTATCTGTATTAGTGGCTTAAAGTAATGAGATCCTGAAACAAGTTCAGGATGACGGGGTGGGTCAGGATAACGGGATTTTTAGCTTGGCAGAGCCGTTGTTAAAAACAGGCTTGCCGTTATGTTGAACTAACATGCCGTTATGTTGGACTAACATGCCGTTATGTTGAACTAACA